>CAYUYN010000001.1:0-10257 GCA_964449185.1 uncultured Anaerolineales bacterium
GCCTCGCCGTCGGCCGCCTCCGCGCTGGCCGCGGCGCTGGGCCGTTCGGGCAGGTAGAACCAGAGAAACGGACCGGTCACCAGGGAGACGAGCACTGTGCCGTAGAACGGACCGGTGAGGCCGTAGACGTCGGCTATGTAGCCGCCCACTGCCGGCCCCATGGTCAGGCCGCCGAGGATGGCCGCGTGGAACAACCCGGTGATGCGGCCACGCTCGGCCGGCGTGGTCAGGTCGGCCACGCTGAGATAAATGGCCGACATGGCCAGGGCCGAGCCAATCCCGTGCAGCAGGCGAAAGGCCAGCAAGAGGATGTAGCTGTGGGCCATGGCCTGTCCCAAGGCGGCCACGGCAATGATCAGGGGACCGATACCCAGCAAGGCCCGTCGCCCCCAACGATCGGCCGCGCGTCCAGCCGGGATGGTGACCAGGATGCGGCCAAGCGCGAAGATAGTGATGTACAGGCCCACCAGTGAGGTGCTGACTCCCAGGCTCTGGGCGTAAAGCGACACCACCGGACTGGTCAGGCCAATGCCAAACGAGAGCACAAAGGCCGCCACGCACACAATCAGCAGGCGGCGCTGCTCCCGGGCGGCCAGCAGGGGCCGCAGGGAATTGCGAATGCGGTTCAAGATGAAAAGGAAAGCCGCGCGGTTATTCGAGCGCCACGATGGCGTCGATTTCGATTTCGGCCGTGCCGCCCAGTTTGCGGACTTCGACCGTGGCCCTGGCGGGCAAAGTGCCGGTAAAGTAACGCCGATAAATCTCGTTCACCTCAGGCAGGCGCGCGATATCGGTCATGTAGATCGTTACCCGGACCACCTGGTTTAGGGTCGCGCCCCCGGCTTCGATGACGATCTGCAGGTTATCCAGGGTCTGCTGGGTTTGGGCCGGCAGGCCCTCGAGAAACTTGCCGCTGGCGTCTTTGCCCACTTGGCCCGAAACAAACAGGAAGCCATTGGCCTTGATGCCCAGCGAAAAGGGGTTAGCGGACTTCGGTATTTTAGGGGTCACGACAGCTTCAAGCGGCATACTATGTGCTCCTGTTAGGGCCTGGCTCAGCCAGACTGGTTGGCGCGCAGCCCCTGCTCGGGCGGCTGCTCCAGAGTGATCTCTTCCCACACCGGCTCAAAACGCGGGTGAATGCAGCGCACGAAGTGATCCGGCGCCAGCTCTTCCAGCGCCGGCTCGGCCTGGTTGCACTCCGGAGTCATGAACGGACAGCGCGGCGCGAAGCGGCAGCCGGGCGGCAGGTCGATGGCATTGGAGGGCTCACCCTGTACTTGCGGCCGCACGCGGTGCGCATCCGGGTCAGCGATGGGCACCGCGTTCAGCAGAGCGCGAGCATAGGGGTGGTTGGGGAGCTGCAACACCTCCGCCGTTGGTCCAATCTCAACGACCTTGCCCAGGTACATGATCGCCACCCGGTCGCACAAATACTGCACGGTCGACAGATCGTGCGAGATAAAGATGATGGACAGGCCCATTGTGCGGCGCAGATCGGCCAGCAGGTTGAGCAGACCACTGCGGATTGACACGTCGAGCATCGACACCGGCTCATCGGCCACTACCAGCTCTGGCTCGAGCACAATGGCACGGGCTACGGCCACGCGCTGGCGTTGACCACCGCTGAGCTGATTGGGGAACGAGCCGAGCAGAGCGTCCGTTGGCCGGAGGCCGGCCCGCGCGAGCGCGGTGCGCACCTTTTCTTGACTTTCCTGCGGGTTGCGGATACCGTTGATCTGCACCGGCTCGACGACAGTCTGATAGATCGTCCAGCGTGGGTTGAGTGTGGCGTAGGGGTCCTGGAAGATTACCTGCACCTGACGACGAAACCGCTTGCGCGCCGCGCCGCGCAGTGACTGGATATCCGCCCCCTGGTACCGGATGGACCCACCGCTGGGCGCTTGCAGCTGCACCACCAGCTCGCCCAGGGTGCTCTTGCCCGAGCCGCTCTCGCCGACCAAGCCCAGCACCTCGCCCTTTGCCAGCGTAAAGCTCACGCCGTCCACCGCCTTCACGTGTGCGCTGCTCTTCCGGCCTACGAGGCCGGCCAGCATGCCCTGGCGCACGGGATACCACTTTCGCAGGTCCTGTACTTCCAGCAAGGGCTGGCCCGGTTGGGGCGTGTTTGGGAGGCTGCTCATAGGGCGGCTGCCTCCGTCCGTCCGGCGACGCCGGTCCAGGTGCTGGCCTGCTGGGCGGCCGCGCGCATGGCGGGCGCATTGTCCACGTAGTGGCAGGCCGCTAATTGTCCGCCGCCCACGTCAATCAGGGGCGGCGCCTTCTCCACGCATAAGGGCGTGGCAAACGGGCAGCGCGGCGCAAAGCGGCAGCCGCCAGGGGGCGGCGCCAGGGTGGGGGGGTGTCCCGGGATCGAGATGAGCATCTTGGGCCGGCGGATGTCGGGAAAGGCGTTCTTCAGGCCCATGGTGTAGGGGTGCGCTGGCTGCTTGAGCACATCCCGAATGTTGCCCTGCTCGACGATCTGGCCGGCATACATCACGGCCACGCGCTGACAGGTCTCGGCGATGACGGCGATGTCGTGCGAGATATAGATCATGCTGAACTTAAGCTCGCGCTGGAGCTGGACCACTTGCTCCAGAATGCGATCTTGGATGATCACGTCCAGTGCGGTCGTGGGCTCATCCGCCACGATCAGCCGCGGGCTGAGCGCCAGCGCCATAGCGATGACCATGCGCTGCTTCATGCCGCCACTGAGCTGGTGGGGGTAGTCCATCAGGCGCTGTGGGTCGATGCCGACCAGCCTGCACAGGTCGACAGCGCGCTCCCGCGCCGCTTTTTCAGAGATCTTCTCGTGTGTGCGGATGGCTTCCACAATCTGGTCTCGCAGCCGGTACACCGGGTCCAGGCTGTTCATGGCACTCTGCGGCACCAGGGCAATGTCAGTCCACCGGATGCGGCGCCACTGGCGAAACGTGTAACGGGTGATGTCGGCCCCGTCCCAATAGACGGCCCCGCTGACAACCGAAGCCGTTCGCGGCAGTAGCCCCAGGATGGCGCGGGCCGTGGTCGTCTTGCCGCAGCCGGATTCGCCTACCAGGCCCAAGTTCTCGCCGGCTCCCAACTGAAAGCTCACGCCGTCCACCGCCCGGGTGGGCGGCTGGCCGCGATACTCCACTTTAAGGTCCTTGACGTCCAACAACACTTGGTTCATCGCTGCTTCGGGTCCCTGATGACGCTCAATCCAGCAGATTGGGATTGGCCAGCGGCTCGATGGCCCGGCTGATAAAGAACACCGCCATCACCATCGATACGATCGCCAGGCCAGGGGCCAGGGTCCACCACCAGGCCAGGCGCATGGCGCCGGTGGTGAAAGCGATCTGCAAGATGCCGCCCCAGCTGAGCTGGCGCGGATCGCCAAAGCCCAGGAAGCTCAGGCTGGCCTCGGCCATGATGGCATAGCCCACGCTCACCGGAATATACAGAAACACAATGGGCAGCACATTGGGCGCCAGGTGCATAAAGATAATGCGCAAGTTCGACGCCCCGGCCACGCGCGCCGCCTTGACAAAGGGGCGCTGCGCCAGGGTGAGCACCTGGGCGCGTATCACGCGCGCCGGCGCGCGCCACATGATGAGAGCGACCGTGAGGGTGAGGTTAAACGTGCTGGGACCGAGCAGACCCACCAGCAGCACACCAAACGGCACAAAAGGGATGGCGTAAGCCACGTCTACAATGCGCATGAGCAGGTCATCCACCCAGCCGCCGTAGTAGCCAGAAATGAGGCCCACCGCCGCGCCGATAAAGGTCACCACGATGGCCGACACAAACCCCACCAGCACCGCCACCCGGCTGCCGTAGACCACCTGACTGAAGATATCGCGCGCCAGGTTGTTGGTCCCAAACAAGTACTGGGGTGATGGCGGCCGGTACTCGGCCGTCTCGAGGGTGACCGGATCGAGCAGGATGGACTGCGGGTCATACGGCGCAATCTGCTCGGCAAACAGGGCCATGGTGAAGTACATCAACAGGATCAGCAGGCCGAGAATGGCCAGCTTATCACGCGCCAACGCCCGCCACAGCGCATGGAGCTGCGCATTGCGCATGCGCGCGCCAAGGTTGTCTTTGACGGTCTCAGTGGTGGTCGTCATTGATAGGTGATCCTTGGATCCAGGTAGCCGTACAGCACGTCGGCGATCAAGTTCATTAGCGAGATCATCACGGCCAGCATGAGAAAGGCGCCCTGGGCCAGGGGGTAGTCGCCGCCCTTGACGGCCGACACGATTTCGCGCCCCAGGCCTGGCCAGGAAAAGACCACTTCGATAACGGCCATGCCGCCCAACGCCAGGCCGATGTAGACGGCGGCCGCCGTCACGATGGGCAGCACGGCGTTGCGCACCGCGTGGCGAAACAGCACCGCATTCTCCGAGAGGCCCTTGGCGCGGGCCAGTTCGATGAAGTCCTCGTTGAGCACCTCCAGCACGGTATTGCGCATCAGCAGGAGGGGCAAGGCGGCGAAGTAGAGCCCGGCCACGATGGCGGGCAGGGCCAGGTGGTGCAGGAAGTCCAGGTTGACGTACTTTTCAAAGGCGTTGTGGGCCACGTAGCCCACATCACGGAGGCGCCCATTGGGGAACCAACCCAGCGTGAATGAAAAATACGACAAGGCCAGCATGCCGGTCCAGTACAGCGGCGCCGAGCGAAAGAACAAGGAGAAGGCCACCGCCAGGGCTTCCAGGCGGGTGCCGCGCTGGCTGGCCAGGTAGGCGCCCGCCACGGCGCCCAAGGGATAGGCAACTAGAAACGAGGCCAGCGCCAGGATGGCGGTGTTCCAGAAGCGGTCGCCCAGCTCCTGCACCACCGGCCGCCGCGTGAAGAATGACAGGCCCAGGTCGCCTTGCACCACGTTACGCATGTAGATGAGGTATTGCTGCCAGACCGGCTTATCCAGCCCAAAGCGCTCGAGGATCTGCTCACGGACCTCGCGCGGGAAGGAGGCATCGACGATGCGCGTGGACGGATCGCCCGGCGCAGCCCGGAACAATATGAACACGGCCGTTATGATCACCCAGATCGTGATCAAGCTGTGAAAGAGGCGCCGGACAAGAAAGGACTGAAAACCGGTCATGCAGCTGCTCCTAATTCAAACATACCAGGCGCCATGGCTGCGTGGCGCTCTTTACTTGAACGCGGGCAAGACCTGCTCCGCCAGGACGCGAAGGCGGGCGCTATGCTCTGCGACGGTGCCGGTGGGCAGCAGGAACGCCATCTGGGTTACGCCGGCGGCTTCCAGCTGGCGGATACGCTGGGTGACATAGCCGGCATCCCCAACGATGGTCAGGGCATCGATGCACTCGTCGGTCACGTGCTCGGCCGCCTGCGGAATGCCCTCCTTGACGTAGACTGCTTTGATACGCTCCACCAACTCGGTCGGCAGACCAATGGCGGCCAGCACGTCCATCGGCGCGCCGCCGATGACGTGGGCGATGCTGGGCCGCAAATGGCGCATGACGGTGGGGCGGTCGTCGGTAAGGGTGCACGTGACCCAGCTCACAATGTGCAGTTGGCTGAGGTCGCGCCCGGCCTGGGTGGCCCCGCGCCGCACGTGGTCCAGCGCAAAGGCAATGCCTCGGTCCGTGGTCAGAGCGCCAATGATGACGCCATCCGCGACCTGGCCGGCAGCGTACAGCACGGCTGGCCCGCGCCCAGCAATATAAAGCTGTAGGTCGGGTCGTGACTCAAATTCCAGGCGCACCCGGTTCACCTGGAAGTGCTGGCCATGATACTCAAAGACTTGGTTCGACAACAGGCCGCGCACGACCTCCACCATCTCGCGGCTCATCGGCCCGGCGTGGGCGCCATCCAGGCCCAGGGGCGTTAGCAGCTCCTTGCGGTTGCCTGCTCCAATGCCCAGATGGGCCCGGCCGCCGGACAGCTGGTCCACGGTGGCGATGGCGCGGGCATTCATGCTGGGATGCCGCGTGTAGGGGTTCGTCACGCCGATGCCGAGTTGGATGGTCTTGGTATTCAGCGCCATAGCGCCCAGCACGACGTACGGGTCGGCAAAAAAGGTCTGGTCCGGTATCCAGGCAAAGTCATAGCCCAGTGTTTCGCCCAACTGTACCAGTTCGACGTGGCGCTGGTAGTGCTCGCTGACGATGTGCCCAAAACCAAACTTCATGCCGGGACCTTCTCCTGTAACTCGATGCGCTCGACGTGGCCTTCACGGTAGTGTGCCAGTTTGTCCTCGTCAATTTCAAAGCCCAGACCCGGGGCGTCCGGCACCACCAGGGCGCCGTCGCGCATCTCAAGGCGCCGCGTGCCGATGTCGTCCTGCAGCAGGTACTGCGCGCACATCTCGCAGCCCAGGTCGATGGCCGGGCTGGAGGCGGCCAGGTGCAGGCCGGCGCACGAGCCAATGATGCTTTCCAGGTTGCCGCCGACATACCCGCGCAGCTGAAAGGCCTGGCACAGGGCCGCCATCTTTTTGGACGCGTGCAATCCGCCCGGCCCGATGATGTAGATGCTAATAGCGTCAGCCGCGCCCGCTCGGATGATGTCGCCTAAGACCTCGGGCGACTTGGCCGATTCGTCCGCCATAATCGGCAGGCTGGCCTCGCGGGTGAGCAGCGCCATGCCTTCCAGGTCGTCGCGATGGACCGGCTGTTCCATCCAATCCAGGTTGTAGGGCGCCAAACTATGCGCCACCGCCAGGGCGGTCTTGCGGTTGTAGGCCTGGTTGGCGTCGGCGCGCAGGCGTACGTCATCGCCGACGGCCTCGCGCACGGCGGCCACTACGCGCGCATCGTCCCGCGGGTCCGGCCGCCCGATTTTGATTTTAAGGATGCGCCAGCCACGCTCCACCATCTGCACCGCTTCGTCCACGGCGGCTTTTGCGTCCACTATGGGCAGCGACCAGCTTAAGGGGATGGCGTCGCGCACCTTACCGCCCAGCAAGTTGTAAACAGGCGTTCTTAGCAGCTTCCCCGCCAGGTCATAGGCGGCCATGATAAGGCCGCCCTTGGTCTGGGTGTTCCCGGGCACCGCCCGATCTAGGGCCAGCGCCAGCGCCTCCTGGTTCAGCGGGTCCTGACCTAGGGCGGCGGGCGCCAGCTTGTGCCTGACAAGCACGCGGTCGGTCTGGGCCGTTTCGCCTACTTGCGAGTGGCCGACCATATGAGTCGATTCGCCATAGCCGGCCGTGCCATCCTCGGCAATCAGCTTGACCACGGTGTTTTCCTGAAACCGGGTCGTGCCAATCGCCATCTGATGGGCGCGGATCGTTGGGATCCGGGTGGATTGGATCTCCAGCGCAACGATTTTCACGCCGTCGCCTTCTCCTGCAACGCGAAGCGCTCCACCTCTCCCTCGCGGTAATGGGCCAGCTTGTCTTCGTCGATCTCAAAGCCAAAGCCGGGGCCATCGGGCACCACCAGGGCGCCGTCGCGCATCTCGAGCGGCCGGGTGCCGATGTCGTCCTTGAGGAGGTACTGGCTGCTCATCTCGCAGCCCAGGTCGATGGCCGGGCTGGAGGCGGCCAGGTGCAGGCCGGCCGAGGCGCCGATAATGCTTTCGAGCGCGCCGCCGACATACCCGCGCAGCCGGAAGGCCTGGCACAGCGCCGCCATCTTTTTGGAGTTGTGCAGCCCGCCCGGGCCGATGATATAGATGCTGATGGCGTCCGCGGCGTTCTCGCGGATGATGTCGCCGACGGCTTCCATCGATTTGGCCGATTCATCGGCCATGATGGGAATTCCGGACTCGCGTGTGATGAGGGCCATGCCCTGCAGATCGTCGCGGTGGACCGGCTGCTCCACAAAGTCCAGGTTGCACGGCTCCAGGCGTCGCAGCACGGCCAGGGCGGTCTTCCGGTTGTAGGCCTGGTTGGCGTCGGCCCGCAGGCGGATGGTGTCGCCGACCATCTCTCGCACGGCTGCCACCACCCTGACATCTTCAAAGGGGTCGGGGCGGCCAATCTTGACCTTGAGGATGCGCCAGCCGCGCTCCACCATCTGGACGCCCTCGGCGGCGGCCGTCTTGGCGTCGACGATCGGCAGCGACCAGCTCAGTGGGATCGCGTCGCGCACCTTGCCGCCCAGCAAGTTGTAGACCGGAGTATTGAGCGATTTCCCGGCCAGATCATACGCCGCCATGATGAGCGCGCCCTTGGCACGGCCATTGCCCGGCACCGCCCGGTCGAGGTCTTGGGCCAGGGCTTCCTGGTTCAGCGGGTCCTTGCCCAGGGTGGCGGCCGTGAGCTTGTGCCGCAGGATGACGCGCACGGTGTGCGGGGTTTCGCCAAGCTGCGAGTGGCCCACCATGTGGGGCGCCTCGCCGTAGCCAATAGTGCCGTCGTCGGCGATCAGCTTGACCACCACGTTCTCCTGAAAGTTGGTGGTGCCGATGGCCATCTGGTGGGCGCGCACCGTGGGGATGCGCGTGGACTGGATCTCGATCGCGACGATTTTCATGCCTGTGGTTTCCTGTTTAGCCAATAAAGCTGCCCCCGTTGACGGCCAGCTCCTGACCAGTGACGTAGCCGGCTGCCTCCGAGGCGAGATAGCAAACGGCGGCGGCGACATCATGCGGCTGTCCGACGCGCCGCATGGGCCGCTCGGCGGTGGGCGCCAGGCCGAGCTGGCCGAGCAGTTCGCTCGGGACCCCCGAGGGTGAGACGGCGTTCACCGTAATGCCATGCGGCCCCAGCTCGCGCGCCATAAAGCGTGTCAGACCCATGAGGCCCGCTTTGGAAGCGGCATAGTGAGGTCCGATCATGCCGCCGGTTTGCCCCGCGATGGACGTGATATTGATAATGCGCCCCCCACGCTGGCGCTGCATGGCCGGGATGACGGCCCGGGAGCACAGCCAGGCCCCTTTGAGGTTGACGTTTAGGATGTGGTCCCAGTCTGCTTCGGCCAGGTCCGCCGTTCCAGCGCGAGTGGCCACGCCGGCATTGTTGACCAGCACGTCGATCCGCCCGGCGTCCGCCAGCACCAGCGCGAACAGCTGCTGCACCTGGGCCGCGTCCGACACGTCACAGGCATAGGCGTGGGCTTTGAGCCCGGCCTCGGCCAGCGCTTGAACGGTGGCCTGCGCGGCGTCAGCTTGCTGGTGGTAGATCAATGCCACTGCCAGCCCCATTTCTGCCAGGGCTTGGCTGATCCCGCGCCCAATGCCGCGGCCGCCGCCCGTCACGATGGCGACCCGCTGGGTCACGGCCGCACTTGCTCCGTTTGGACGAAGGCCGGAATGACGGCCTCGGCAAAGCGCCTCAGGATGGCCCGATGCTGCGTGGCGTTGCCGGGCGGCATGAGCGTGGCAATCTGGGTGATGCCCGCCTCACCCAGCGCCCGGATGCGTTGCACAAGCTCGGGCCCGTCCCCGACCAGGGTGAAGGCCTCAATACACTCGTCCGTCACGTATGCGGCGGAAGCGTCGATGCCCTCGGTCTTGTAAACGCTTTTAATCTTCTGCACCGTGTCGGGGTCAAGGCCGACGGCGCTGAGCACTTCTGGCTGCGCGCCGCCTACCAAGTGCGAGATGACAGGGCGCAGTTCGCGGAAGGTTGCCTCACGGTCATCGGTGACCCGGCACGTCACCCAGGCCACCAGTTCCATTGTTTGTAGGCTGCGGCCGGCTTTCTCGGTGCCGGCCCGCACCTGTTCCAGTGCGTAGGTGACGCCCCGCGGCGTGCACAGGCCGCCAATGATCGCGCCGTCGGCCACTTCGCCGGCCGCGCGCAGCACGTGCTGCCCGCGCCCGGCGATGTAGCAGGGGACCCGGTTCGCAACGGGAAAATCAAGCCGGATGCCGTCTGCCTGGAAGTACTGTCCGCGATAGTGGGCCACCTGGTTGTCCAGCAGCGGCCGGACGACCTCGACCATCTCGCGGCACATCGGCCCGGCATGCGCGCCGTCCAGGCCCAGTGGGTCGAGCAGCTCTTTGCGGTTGCCCGCACCGATGCCCAGGTGCGCGCGGCCTGGGGCCATTTCATCCAGGCTGGCCATGCTGCGCGCCACCATGGCCGGGTGGCGCGTGTAGGGGTTGGTCACGCCCACGCCGAGCTGTATGCGCTTCGTGGCCAGGCCGACGGCGCCCAAAATCATGAAGGGGTCGCGGTAGAAGGTCTGGTCAGGCACCCAGGCAAAGTCGTAGCCAAGGTCCTCGGCCTCCTGGACCATGGCGATATAGTCTTGGTAGTGTTCAGAGGGTTTCGTGCCGAAGCCGAATTTCATCGTTCGCTTTCACGTCCTCCGGTTCCCGTTGGGTCGAGCCTGAGGGCCAGCATGGGGCGCA
>CAYUYN010000001.1:10357-13111 GCA_964449185.1 uncultured Anaerolineales bacterium
GCGCAACGTTATGTGGAACGGCTAGGTCTTACGGCGCCGGGAAGTACAACCGGCCTTCCGCATCCCATTCGTAGCCGGCGTCGGCCAGCATCTGGCGCGCCAACTCCAGGTCGTACTGCGGGAACTCGACGTTGGGATCGTGCCAGAACTTGTTCGCCGGCGCGATGAAACCGCCGCCTGGCTCGCCGTAACCGGCCAGGATCGTGTTCACGATGGTATCGTAGTCAACCGTGTGCCCAATGGCCTGCCGGAATTCGTCCGAGTCGAAGGGCGGCACGGCCAGGTTGAACCCGACGTAGTACACGCCGAAGTCTTCCAGGTCTACGCGGGTCAGGTGGTCATAGCCGGCGGCCTGTTCGATGGCGGCCGGCAGCAGGCGCCGGTCGTGCATGAAGATCTCTTCACTGACCAGGGCCTGGAACAGCGCATCGGGGTTGGCGTAGTTTACCTGGATCAAGCCGTCAATCTTCGGCGCGTGCCAGTGCTCCTTGAAGGCTGGCAGACGGATTTCTTCGTCCAGCAGCCACTTCTCGAACATGAAGGGGCCGCTGCCGATGGGGTGTGAGTTGTCGGCGTCGGCGCGCGGGCTGGGGATGCTCTCCCAGATGTGCTTTGGCAGCAGGTAAATCTGCGCAAAGGTGGCCTGGAACAAGGGGGGGTAGGGGTTCACCAGGTGGAAGATCAGAGTGTGGTCGTCGACGATTTCAATCTCGTTGATCGGCTCCAGGAAAGGCTTGTAAATGGAAGCCCCTTCTTCCTTCTGGATGTCATAGCTAAACTTGACGTCTTCGGCCGTCACCGGCTCTCCATCGTGGAAGGTCATTCCCTGGCGCAGGTTGACCTGCACCGTCACATCGTCAATGACCTCCCAACTCTCGGCTGCCCAGGGCTGCGGGGCGCCATCGGGCCCGACGCGGGCTAACAGGTCGTAGACCAGGCGCAGCATTTCGATGTTGGCGCCGGTGGTCTCGGCGAAGGGGTTGGGGGTGTCGATTGACTCGACCTCGCCCATCAGCATCCAGCGCTGGTCGGTGGTGGGCACGATGTCCACCAGGTTCCAGACGTTGTACAGGCCCTGGCCCACCATGGGGGTGGGGTTTTCAAACAGGCGGTTGTTGTAGAAGTGCACCTCGGCCACATGGTAGAGCGCAATGGCGGGCAAGTCGCGTGCCAGGATCTGCTGGGCCTGATGGACGAGCTCCACACGGCGCTGAATGTCCATCTCACTGCGCTGCGCATCAATCACTGCGTCATATTCCGGGTTGTTGTAATGCGCGGTGTTGTTTTCGCTCTTGCCGTAGAATGGCTGGTAAAGCAGCACATCCGGATCGAGGCGCTCCGGCCGGCTGACATAGCCAGAGATCCAGGCGTGATAACCTTCTCCGGAGGTCAGGATGGCATTGTAGCCATCGTAGTCCATCGGCATGGGATTGACGCGGAGGCCGAGCTGCTCCCAAGCTTGGGTCAGCAACAGGCCAATTTCGTTGCGGACCGGGTCATGTGCGGCGGAAGAAAACGGAAAATCGAGGACTGGGACCAACCGGTCTTCCGAGAGGCCCTCAGAGGCGGGCTGTGTGGCGGCGGGGACTTCGGTGCTCTCTGGCGCATCTGTGCTCTCGGGGGCGTCGGTACCGGCTGGGGCCGAGGTGGGCGCTACCGTTGCCGTCGGGGCCGGCGAACAGGCGCTCAGAACGAGCACTAACAAGACTAAGAGCGAGGCTGCGGTGCGCAGGCGAAGAAGCGAGACTGACCTGATCATGATTCTCCTCCGGTGATAAATACTCGGATACATAGAAGAGTAGACACGTCGAGAACGGGCTTCCCCAACCTGTCTCGGCGACACTTTATGTAGTTAATCTGGTAAGACCAGCTTCTCAGTTAACTCTGTAATAACGCATTCAAGTTATACCACGGAAATTCTCAAACGCAATGCCCCAAATTGACCGTCTTACACGCATTCTCGTACTTCTGTTTTGCCTCTTAGGTTTTCTCTGTAGTAGAGTAGCCAGCAGCGCCCCCTTTCGGTCTAGGGTCGGACCAGCGTACGTCACCTGTGCTGGGCATGGGGGATGGCGCCGATTCTACGGGCGCGCCTATTAGTTCCGGTTATTGTGGCTAACGAAGGCATTTTCTGCCCGGGCATCGGGCGCAATGCCTAGCACCAGGACGTTTCACCTGTACAGTCGATGAAAACCATCCCAGAACCGAGACCACGGCCCGATGGTAGCACCCCATCTAACCGTGGTGGGGGCGTGAGCGGGTCCCGAGACGGCTTGAAATAGAACGGGTCCAGGGGCACAATCCTTTCTGCTGAGGAAAGGAAGGTGCCCCATGGACCCGCAGAGCATACGCTACGCGTGCCCGAACCCGGACTGCCCGGCAAGAGGGCAGATCGGCGACGGCAATATCGGCCTCCACAGCCAGAAGGAACGGCGCTATCGGTGCCGAGTGTGCGGTAAGACTTTCGCGGCGCGCAAGGGGACAGCATTCTACCGTTTGCGCACGGCGGAAGAGAGGGTGACGATCGTGATCACGCTGCTGGCCGCTTGGCGTGGCTGTCCCCTGCCGGCGATTGTGGCGGCCTTGGGGTTGGATGAGCGCACGGTGGCCCTGCCCGAACTGCGGGCGTGGCATGCCCGCGCGGGCGACCAGGGCCGGCGAGTGCAGGCGCATCTGGTCGAGCAGCCCCGCGACCTGGGCCAGGTGCCGGCCGATGAACTGTGGGTCAAGCTGCAGGGGCTGAAGGTCTGGATG
>CAYUYN010000001.1:13211-46936 GCA_964449185.1 uncultured Anaerolineales bacterium
CCAGGTGCCGGCCGATGAACTGTGGGTCAAGCTGCAGGGGCTGAAGGTCTGGATGGCGACACCTGCACTTGCAGCGCAGGTGCAAGTGTGGCGTTGCAGGTTGCGACCCGCTTGCCCACAGGGGGCCTTCGGCTCTGGCTGGGCGGGGTGGTCTCGCCGCACCGCGATCGGGCCCTGATTGCGGCTTTGGTGCAGAAGATCCGCGCGTGCGCTTTGCCACGGCCCTTGCTGCTCTGTGTGGATGGGCTTGCGACCTACGTGAATGCGATCCGCCGGGTCTTTCGCGATCCGCGGCCGCGGAACCATCAGCGCGGGCGCTGTCGCTTGCAAGCCTGGCGTGGACTGTACATTGCACAGGTCGTCAAGCAGTACGCCAAACGGCATGGGGTGGCGGTCAAGCATCGCATTGTCCAGGGGCGACGGACCGCGGTGCAACGCTTGATCGAGCGAACCCAGGGCGAAGGTGGGATTAACACCGCTTACGTGGAGCGCCTCAACGCGACCTTCCGGGCCCGGCTCAATGGCTTGGTGCGGCGTGGCCGGTCCCTGGCGCGGCAGGTGCCAACCGTGATCCAGGGCATGTACCTCATCGGCACCGTCTATAACTTCTGTACCTTTCATGCCAGTCTGCGCCTCCGCCGCCGGGGCCGCCCGGATCGCACCGGCCACCGCTGGCACTGGCGCACCCCGGCCACACTTGCACCTGCGGCGCTAGTGCAGGTGTGGCCGCTGAAATCACCGATCATCGCTGGAGTGTCCATGAACTGTTGTCGTTCCATGTCCCGCCCTCCCGACCGGCCCCCGGTTCGGCACGGGGGTGGACACCGCCCAAGCGTCGCGGACGCTGGTCCAAGGCTACGCACGCCCTGGTAACCCGCTGGTGCTCATGACCACGGTTAAGTGGAGTGCTACCCCCGTCCAGCCAGTCCGCTTGTTCTACTCTTTCCACTGCGTAAGCGGTGCTCAAGCGGTAAAAAGACTGTCCATGTTCTTGGCCGACTCCCGATGGGCCTGGTCCATCAGATGGCCATAGATATCCACCGTGGTCGAGAACGAGGCGTGGCCGGCGATCTTCTGCACGTCTGATGCCGGAGCGCCGGCCGCCAGCTGTTAGGAGACAAAGGTATGTCTAAGGTCGTGGATCCGGATCGTCTCAGGCAAACCAGTGAACTGCGCCCCTTGGTTTGGACAGAATAGCGGTCCAGTGAAGGGAATAAGCCGGTAGAACTGGATGGGCGTCCGTCAGACCGAAGCGCTGGTTCCCGGCCAGAGCGCCCAAGCAGTGGGAAGCGCCAGACACGGCGCTTTATCAGGCCCTGGCCGCCAAGCAGATCGCCAACGCGGCCCTGGATGTGCTGGAGCAAGAGCCGCCCGCAGCGTATGATCCGCTGCTGCAGCTGCCAAAGGTGATGGTGACCCTGCACAGCTCGAGCTGGTCGAGCGAGGCAGTGGTTCAGCGGCGACGGGATGCCGCCCGCAATGTGGTCCGCGTCCTGCGGGGAGAGCCGTCGCGGCCGGTCGTCAATCCGGCTGTCTTGTCCACCAGCGCGGTCTGACCGCTCAGAAGGAGGCGTAAAGATCGTAAGAATCGGCCGGCATAGGCTCAGCGAGTGCATTATCCGCCTTGTCCTGGGCCAACGCCTGCAGCTGTCGATAGCGGCCGGCGAAGAATAACAGCGGCGGCCCGTCGCGCACCTCACCCGCCAGCGGCTCTCCAATGTACATATCGTGGTCGCCGGCGTGCACGCGCTCGACCACGCGGCAGTCTACGTAAGCCAGCGCACCGGCCACGATCGGCGCGCCGGTTATGGCACTCGTCATGGCCAAGCCCTCGAATGACTTGGGACCCCGGAACGCATAGCGGCGAGCGATGTCTTCCTGCTCGCCGCCGAGGATGTTCACCGCAAAGCACTGTCCCTCCGCCAGGCACTTGTTCATATAATTGTCGCACTTGATGCTGACCAGCAGCCGCGGCGGGTCGAGCGACAGCGACAGAATGGCGTTGGCCGTCATCCCCCAGACCACATCGCCCCAGCGCGCGGTGATCAGCGTGACGCCGGTGGCAAAGCGGCCCATCAGCCGCCGCTGGACAAGCGGATCGATAGCCATTTCAGTCTCCTGTTAGAGTTGAGGTCTGCCCAAACGTCCCCTCCACTGCGCGGATGGCTCGCCAGGCAAACTCCGTGTAGGGCACCGGAATGCCCAGCCGCTCAGCTTCGCGTACGATAACGCCGGCCGTGTTGTCCGCCTCCGTGCGCTGGCGCCGCTTGAGATCGAGCAGCATGGCCACCTCGTAGCCGCCCGTGCCTTCTTCGATGAACTGCCGTCCCATGCGCAGCGCGTCCTCCACCGCCTGATCGAACGGCAGGCTCAAGCGCCGGACGATGTCGATCGTGGGGTAGTCGCGCGGCGGGTGGCCCAGGGCCGTGGCCACCGCAGCGCATTCGCGTTCAATGCGGGCGAACAGGAAAGCGGCGTCGCGCTGGCTGTAGGCCTGGCCCAGGCTCAGCCGGGTGAGGGCCGGCACGATCACGAACGGGATCCACCACACCATCTTGCTCCAGCGGGTGGTGGTGATGTTGTCCGGCTCCGTCATCTGCAGACCGGTAGAGGCGAAGACAGTCCGTAGGTTGGCCACTCGCTCCGAGTGACGGCCATCCAGCTCGCCAATGAAGGTGGGCCGCTTTTCCATGAACCCGTAGATTTGCCCGGGGCCGATCAGTGATCCGCTGATCAAGGTGACCATGCCAAACACGCGCTCGGCGCCAAACGCGGCAATCAACGGATCATTGACGTCCAACCCGTTCTGAACCGACGTGACGCTCGCGATAGGGATGTCAGTGACCAGGGCCAGGGCCGCGGCTGTATCGACATTCTTGGTGGCCAGGACCAGCAGATCAACCTCCCCCACGGCAGTGGGTGCCGGCTGTGTCGTGGCCGTTGGCCGCACGGTGAAACTTTCTTGCCCCGTCACGCTGAGACCGCCCTCATTAATAGCGTCGACATGCGCCTGATAGCGATCGACCAGGGTGATTGCGTGACCGGCGCGCGCCAGGAGCGCGCCGATATAGCCTCCCACGCCGCCCGCTCCCAAAAGCATGATGTTCATTGTGGCCAGTACAGTCGCGCGGCGTTGCCGCCCAGGATAAGTGTCCGGTCAGCCGGCGTCAAAAACGTATAAGCGCGCTGCGGGAGCAAGAGGCTGCGGCGATAGCCTGTCCGCAGCACCACATGCGGGAAATCGCTGCCCCACAATAGGCGCTCCGGCCCCAAGCAGTCGTAAACGGCGTGGACAAGGTCGTGGCAGTCGGCATAGGGGTAGGGGGTGCCGGAGAAGTAATAGTAGCCGCTCAACTTCACAAAGACGCGGGGAAAACGCGCTAGGTCGAGCAGGGCCTGAAAGCCCGGCGACTGGGTGCCGGCGCTGGGCTCGGGGTGGGCGAGGTGATCCAGCACCACGGCCACGTCCGGAAAGCGCTCGGCCAGGGCGGCCACAGCGGGCAGGTGCTGCGGGCCGGCCAATATCTGTACCACGATACCCAGCGCCTGTGCCTTATCCCAGAGGGGATAAGTGGCGGGTTGGCCGAAAATCTCGGCTTCGCCGGCCAGGCGCGGGCGCAGGCGCAGGCCGCGGCAGCCGCGTTCGGTGACCCAGTAGGCCAGCCGCTCCGGGGCGGCCGGCGCCCGCGGGTCCACGACACACACCGCCGCCAGGCAATCCGGCTGGCGGGCCGCTGCATCGGCAATGTATTGGTTGTCTTCACCCGGATAAATAGGCTGGACCAGGACGGCGCGGTCGATGGCATGCTCGGCCATATATTCCTGAAACAACTCGAGGGGCACATCGCTGGCTGGGCTCACGATGGTGACACCCGGTGCCGGGTGGGCCGGAAGGGCGCGCCAAAGGTGGAGGTGGCTGTCGACAATCACGCGGTGCCTGCCTGGGCTGCCTAAAGCGCGACGCTCTGGCCGCTGTCTGCCGAGCGGTAGGCCGCTTCGAGCACCCGCATGCCGAGCAGGCCGTGGCGGCCGGTGCACAGCGGGGCGGCGCCCTCCAGGACGCAGTCCAAGAAGCGATCGATCTGCGCCTCGTACATGGCGGCCTGAATATGCTCTGCCGGTGATGCCGCGGCGGGCCGTTCAACGTTCCAGGCTCCCCGCGCACGGCGGTGCAACTCAGTGGGAAAGGTGCGGGCGTAACCCTGGGTGCCGAAGAGTTCCATGGCCCCGTGCGGGCTGGGCGCAAACAGATGATGCCAGCCCGCCTCGACCACGGCGGTGAGGCCGCCGTCGTACTCGATGATGACCAGGGCGGTATCCTCCACCGGGATGGGTTGGTGGTAGGTCCCGATGCGCGCGAAGACGTTGATCGGACGCAACGCGTCGCCAAACACAAAGGCGATCGTGTCGACGGCGTGAAGGCCGATATCCGTCAGGGCGCCGCCGCCCGCCAGCTTCGGCTGCACAAACCAACTGTCTGCGGCAGGCCCGGAACCGGCCAGGACGGCGTGCGCCCGTAACCTGAAGACTCGGCCAAGGGTGCCGGCCTGCACCACGCCGCGCAGCCAGCGGTAGGCTTCGCTGGAGCGCCAGGGATGCGCGATCATCAGCGTGCGCTCCGCGGCTTCGCTGGCGGCCAGCATGGCCTCTGCTTCGGCCACATTCAGGGCCATGGGTTTTTCGCACAGCACATGCTTGCCGGCTTGCAGCATGGCGATCGAGACCGGCGCGTGCAGGTAATTCGGCAACGCGTTTACCACCGCATCAATGTCGGCGTCGGCCGCCAGCTGATTGTAATCTGTATATGTCTGCTTTATCCCATGCTGGCGCGCGAGCGGTTCCAGGGAGGCGGCGTGCAGATTGCCCAGGGCAACGAGCTCAGCCCGCGGATTCGCGAGGAGTGCGGGCAGGTGATACTCGCGCACGATCGCCCCGGTGCCGAGCACAGCGATCCGCGCTTTGTTCATGGGAGGTGTCCGCGGCTAGGGCAAGACATGGCGGTAGCTGGCGGGGAAGGTCTGTGAGTGGCGAAAAGCTTCGGCGTAACGGCAAGTCGCTTGCAGTCCACGGAAAGCCGAGCAGACTTCCATAAATTCGAGCAGGGTCATGCCGTAACGCGCGCGCATCAGTTCCAGTTGGCTGGCGTGCGCCGCCAGCATTTGCCGCTTGCGCTCAAAGCTGGCGCTGATGTCCACGTACGTTTGCGGCACAAAGTTAATGCCGGCGATCGTATCCATGAAATACAAATCGGGAATTTTGTCGGTTGGCGGGTGCTGGGTCTGAATATTGATTTGAACGACCATCAAGTGGATGTTCCACAGGATCTGACCGGTGGCCGCGTGATCGGGGTGGTAGTCGTGTAAGGGATCGTGCGTGAGGATGACGTCGGCTTGGGTCTCGCGCACCAGGTCGATAAAGCGTAGGCGGGTGGTGTCGTTGTCGTACAGGCTGCGCTCCGGAAAGCCCAACCAGATCGGCTGCGCCCCAATCGTCGCCGCTGAGGTGCGCGCTTCCTGCTGGCGGATGCGGCTGATCTCGGCCTCTGGCAAGGTGGTGGAGCCGCCGGCGCCGTCGGTCGCCACCGCCATAAAAACCTCGTCGCCGCGCTCGGCGTACCGGGCGAGGGTCCCGCCGCACAGTATTTCCAGATCGTCGGGATGAGCACCCACCGCAAGAATTCGCATGCTAGGCTCGGGTTGTGTTCGGGAAGGCCGGCGGCAACGCGCCGGCCTGGTTGGACGGCTGACCGCGCGACCGGCTATGGCCGCACGGGCGCCGCGGCGGCCACCATCTTTTGGCAGGCCTCCTGCAGCATCCATTCGTCGCCGCTGGCGAGCAGCACCCGCGCGCCCTGCTGGATGCGCTTTTCCATCAGGGGCAGGTTGGCGGGGTAGAAGCCCATGCCGGCCGGTTTACCGGCCTTCTTCGCCGCGGCGATGACCTTCTCGGTGGCTGCCTCCACCTTGGGGTGCTGCATCTGCATCGGAACCCCCAGCGCGATAGACAGGTCCGCCGGCCCCATCACCACGGTGTCGAGCCCGTCCACGGCCATGATCTCGTCGATGTTATCGATCGCTTCGGCCGTCTCGATGATGAACATGCACACGAGGCTGGGCTCGGTTTTGGGAAAATAGTTGCTGTCAAAGCCGTACTGATAGGCCCGCGATGGGCCGTAGCTGCGCGTTCCAACGGGCGGGTAGCGGCACGCCTGAACCGTTTTTTCGACGTCGGCCGCGCTCTTTATGAGCGGAATGAGCACGCCGCCGGCCCCCATGTCGAGCGCCAGCCGGATCTCATCGGGGTCGTTGCGTCCGAAGCGCACAATTGGGGTGCAGGGGTAGCCGTTCATCGCCTGCATCTGGGCTTGTATGCCGACCGGCGTCTGCGGGGCATGCTCGCCGTCGATGACGAGATAGTCGTAGCCGGCGGCGGCAAACAGTTCGGCGATGGCGGGCGTGCCCAACCGCAGCTGCGCGCCGAGGGCGACCTTGCCGGCCGCCAGGAGATCCTTGAAATGATTGACCATGGGTGTTGTTATCCAGGCTGTAAGTGAACGGCGGCTGGTAGGGCCTACCAGCCCCGGCTGGCGGCTAGGCCGCGGTCTGCAGTTCGGCCATCACGGCTTGTACGTTCTCGCTCTTGGCGTCGAGATCGCGTTTCATCATCTCGATCACCACGGTTTCAAAGAGCGCTTCGCTGGCGCCGGCGGCGTAAGCCAGGCGCTGCACCTCGGCGCGATATTGGCGCATCTCCAGGATAGTATGCGTCATTTGGTACGTGCGCTCCACCGTGGCTGGCTGGGCGCGCGTGTCAATCGAAAGCCGCACGCGGTCCGAAGCATTCGGCAGCGCCCAGTGCAGCAGCAGGTGATGGAAGATCAGCACGTCACCCGGCCGGTAAGCGGTGGTGAGCCAGGGGCCGTCAATGTCCTCGAGCGCCACGCCCTTTTGCTTTCTGCCCTTCAACACGTACGAAAAGACGTCGTCGCGCTCCACATGCTCGCGCAGGCCCTGCTTGTGCGAACCGGCGGCGATCACCAGTCCACCAACTTTCTCGTCGATGTGCATCAGAGGCATCCACAACGTCCGAAACTCTTCATTCGCGCGGATAAAGAAGGAGTCCTGATGCGCCGGCGTCACGTGCGCGGTGTCGGCGGGCAGGGTGTAGCGCAGCGTCGGTCCCTTGAACATGAAGGCGGGTTCGCCAAAGGTGATATCCGCGATGCGCTTGGCCGAGCCCTCGCACAGGGCCGCGCACGAGGCGAGGGCGTACAGCGCGTCGTCCTGTATTTGATCGAGCCCCGCCCCCGTCCAGAGGGTTTCCGTTTCACCCGCCTTGACAATGCCCTGATCCTGCAGCACGCGCAGCATATCGCTGCGGACGTGCTCCACTTCGTCAAGCTCCAGGACGTTGCGGAAAAATAGATAGCCCTCGTCCTTGAGCAGCGTGTCCATGCGCCCAAAGTCATCTAGGTGCTCGTTGGCTTCGCGCAGTTGGCCTAGGGCGGTCTGGGTCATGTCTTGGCTCTCCATGTCTGCCTGGATGGGCGGTTGCGCTACGCGACGGTCGCGGGGGCCGTCACCGCTTCGGCCAGCGGCACCTGCGCCACCCGGCGGCCCGGGATGGAATTGATGAGCAGCCGGGTATAGGCGTGCTGCGGGTTCTCAAAGACCTGGCCGGTAGCGCCTGTCTCAACGATGTCGCCCTTCCGCATCACATACACGCGCGAGGTCAGGTAGCGCACCAGCCCCAGATCGTGCGAGATAAAGATGATGGCCAGGCCGCGCTCTTGCTGCAGCTGGCGCAGCAGGTTGAGCAGCTGGGCCTGCGCCGACTGGTCAATAGAGGAGGTCGGCTCATCGGCGATTAGCACTCTAGGCTTGGGCGCCAGGGCGCGGGCCACGCTCACGCGCTGCCGCTGTCCGCCCGAGAGCGACTTGGGGTACTGCAGCGCCTGCTCGTGGCTGATTCCCATCGACTGCAGCAGTTTGAGGGCCTCCTCCCTGGCCTGGCTGCCGCGCAGGCCTTGCCAGACGTGCAGGGCTTCCGCCACGGCTTCCCACGCGCGCTGGCGGGGGTTGAGCGATGAGTACGGATCTTGAAACACCATCTGGATCGACCAGCGCTCGGCGCGCGGAAAACGGTGCTGCGCGGCGGCGCCGAAGATCGGCCGGCCCTCGAGCAGCACTTCTCCCTGCGCCAGCCGCTGCAGGCCGACCAGCACGCGCGCGACCGTCGTCTTGCCGCTGCCGCTTTCGCCGACGATGCCCACGGCCTCCGCCGGGTTTACCGACAAGCTAGCGGCGTTGACGGCGTTAAAGGCTTCGGGTCCATGCCCAAATGTGACGGTCAGGTCGCGCGCCTCGAGCAGTGGGGCCGTCATCGGCGGCCTTCCAGGCGTTCGGGGTAAAGACAGGCAGACCATTGGCCATCGACCGCGCGTAGGGCAGGCTGCGCGCCCTCGCGGCAAGTCGCGTCGCCCACCGGGCAGCGCGGCCAAAAACGGCAGCCACTGGGCCACGCCCCAATGGTGGGGGGCTCGCCAGCAATCGCGGTCAGCGGGCGGCCACGCTCGGCCGTATCGACCCGGGAGTCGCGCAGCGCCAGGGTATAGGGGTGGCCCGGAGCATTGACCACGACGTTCACCAGACCGCTGGCCACGGTGGTGCCCGCATACATCACCATCAAGCTATCACAGACCTCCTCGATAACAGCCAGGTCATGGGACACCAGGATCAGAGCCATTCCCAACTGCTGCCGCAAGCGCCGGATGAGCGTCAGGATTTCCTTTTGCACGGTGACGTCGAGCGCCGTCGTGGGTTCGTCGGCCACCAGCAGTTTGGGCCGCTGCGCCAGGGCGGCGGCAATCATCACGCGCTGGCGCATTCCGCCTGACAGGCGGTTCGAATACTCGCCCAGGACAGTCTTGGCCCGGGGAATGTGGACCATGTCAAGCAGGTTGAGGGCTTCTTTCTCTGCGTCGCGGTTATTCAACGGCCGCACGGCCGTAATCGCCTCTACCAGTTGGGTCCGTATTGTTAGCACCGGGTTGAGACCGGCCAGTGAGCTTTGCGGCACATAGCCAATGGCGCGCCCGCGCACCTTCTGCCACACCCGTTCCGGCGCATGGGCCAGATCACGCCCATCAAAGAGGATTTTGCCTCCGCTCACGACCGCCCCATGCCGCGCCAGTGTGCCGATAAGGCTGCGGCACAGCATGGTCTTGCCAGAGCCGGATTCACCCACGATGCCAACGGCCTGGTCCTGCCGCAGCGTGAGATTGGCAGAGTTGATCACGGGCAGCAGACCCCGGCTTTTGCGAAAGCCGATCTGCAGCTGATCGATGTGGAGCAAGGGGGGGGCGGCCGCTGGCAGCGGCTCGCCGTCCAGTCCCGTCTGTCGAGCAGCGCGCGCTTCCATGACCCTATTCATCGTTCTGGGCCAGGCCGGTCAGGCCTTGCGCCAGGAGGGCCACCCCCAGCGCCGTGAGCGATAGGAGCATGCCTGGGAACACGGTGATCCACCAGGCTTGCATGAGAAACCGCCGGCCATCGCTCATCATGGCGCCCCACTCGGGCTCCGGCGGGCGCACACCCACGCCCAGGAATGACAGGCCGGCAATGGCGATGATGACGATGACAAAGTCCGACAGGCCATAGGCCAGCGCTTCCGAATAGACGTTGGGCAAGATGTGCCGCACCAGTACGCGCACGGGTGAGTAGCCCAGTACCTGTGTGGCATGCACAAAGTCGGCTTCACGCAGCTGCAGGGCTCGTGCCCGCGCCAGGCGGGCGTAGCGTGCCCAATTAACGGCCGCCAGCCCAACCAGCAGCCCCGTGACCCCGGAGCCGACCATCGCCACGATGCCGATCACAATCACCAGGAAAGGAAAGGCATTGATCGCGTCGATGATGACCAGCCAGATGCTGGAGACGAGCGGGTTGCGCGTTGTGCCGAGCACGCCGCCCAGCAGCGTGCCGGTTAGCAGCGGAATGGTGACCCCTACAAAGGCCAGCGCAATGTCGAGCTGCGCGGCCGCGAACGTACGCGTTAGCACATCCCGCCCAAGCTGATCGGTGCCAAAGGGGTGCTTGAGCGTCGGCGCGATGAAGACGTCGCCGACGCTGCTGAGTGGGTTGTACGGGCTGGCCAGCGGAATGAGAAGCCCCAGCACGATAATCAAGGCCAGAAGGCCGAGCCCCCAGCCAGCTTCACGGTTAAGACGGAGTATCAGGCGCAGGGCAGTTTTCATGAGACGCGCGTACGTGGGTCGAGCCAACCGCTGACGATGTCGGCCGACAGGCTCACCAGCACGACCAGCAGGCCAAACACGAGGACGATGCCCTGCACGACCGGATAGTCGCGCAGCAGGACGCCTTCCACGATCAGGGCTGTGCCGATGCCGGGCAGGTTGAACACCAACTCCACCACCACGGCGGCGCTGAGCAGCTGGCCGATCATATAGCCCAGCAAGCTGATGGTGGGCGGGAGCGAGGGCCGCAGCAGGTAGCGCCACAGGAATGGCACCGGGCCCAACCCGCGCACGATGGCGCTTTCCACAAATTCTTGCTCCAGGGTATTGACAATCGAGCTCTGCAGCACGCGCGCGATGATGGGGACCATGACGCCGCACAGCGTCAGGGCCGGCAGCCACAGAAAGCGCAGGTTGTCGGGAAATTCAGGCGAATAGCCGGCCACCGGGGCGACCTTCAGCCGCAGCGCGAATAACAGCAACAGCAGCAGTCCGCTGTAAAAGGCGGGTGTGGCCAGCAGAATGGACGAGGCAAACCGAAAGAAGTGACCGAACCAGGTGCGCCGGTATAGGGCGGCGGCGAGGGCCAGGGGCAGGGCTAACACAAAGGCAAGAATGATCGTCACGACGATTAGCCACAGGGTCACCGGCAATGTGCGCGCGATGGTGGCGTTGACGCTGACGCGCGTCTGCAGCGAAGTGCCCAGGTCGCCGCGCGCGACGGCGCCCGCGTAACGCAGGAATTGCTCGAGCAGCGTGCCGTCGAGCCCCAGTAGAGTGCGGTAATGAGCCGCCGACTCTTCGGTGATGGTATCGCCGAGCAAAATCTCGACCGGATCGCCTGGAATAAAGCGCAGCAAAGTAAAGGCGATCACCATCACGCCAAAACTGACGAGGAACGCGCGCACCGTGCGCTGCAACAACCGGTGCCGAGCCAGGCGCATCAACAGGGCCAGCGGCTCAAGCGGCTGCGGTGCTGACGTCCGTGAAGGGTGGGTCAAAGCAGTAACTCCAACGACGCTCCCCGCCCATGGCAGCCCGGATCGGTCAGACGCTCGTGGTCTGGCCGATCCGGGCTTGCCTCGGGGCGGCGCGCCCGTGTGAGCGCGCCGCCCGGTCTATTAGCGATTCAACCCAGCCGGCCGTTCACTGGCACGGACCGCCGCCGCTCCCGAACTCGGCCACGGTGGCGACACGCGGGTTGTAGCCCGGCAGCAGGTTCGCTTCGCATAACACGTTGCGCGGAATGCGTGTTCCGACCATCACCACGCGCGACGAGATCGGGACCAGCGGCATATCCTCGTAGGCCATTTGCTGCGCCTCGTGGAACAGCCGGATACGCTCTTCCGGGCTCGAGGCGTTGCCGGCTTGAATCAGTGCGTCGGACACGGCCACATTATTGTAGCGGATCCAGTTGGTCCACGTGCCGCCCGCGGCGAACTGGTTTTTCAGGAAAGTCAGCGGGTCCTGCGTGTTGCCGGTGAACTGCGCCTGCCAGGTACCGGAGTTGAGGTTGGCGATGGCATCGGCATCGGTCTTGGGCTCGACCGTCACCTTGATGTTCAGCTCAGCCAGATTCTGCTGGATGATCAGGGCCGCGTCGGTCCAGCCAGGGCGCTGGCCCCAGGGCTGAATGGAGAACTCGAAACCGTCCGCAAACGGCGTTTCCGCGAGCAAGGTCTTGGCCGCTTCCAGGTCTTGTTTGCCGTCGTTGGGCAGCACGGCCAGCCCCTCGGGCGGACCCTCGTACAGGAAGCCCCGCGCCGGCTCGGAGATGCCAAAGAAGGCGCGCTGAGTAATGGCGTCTCGGTCGATGGCCAGCGAGATAGCCTGGCGGACCTTGGGATCGCCCAGCGGCCCGCCTTCGGCGGCTTCCAGGTTAAAGCACAGGCAGTACATGCCGATGATCGGCACCGCAAACGTCGCCACTTCCGGCGGCAGATCCTGGCGGGCCGACGGCGGCATGTCGTAGGCATAGTCAATGGCGCCGGTTGTGACCTGCAGCACGCGGGAGGTCTGGTCGGGCACGGCCACGAACTCAAGGCGCTTGATCATGGACGGGCCGCCAAAGAAGTGCGGGTTTTCTGCATACACCCACTGCGACTCACCGGGCGTCCATTCGGACAGGAAATACTGCCCGGCCGACACCATGGGCGCCTTCGTGAAGAAATCCGGATCCGCCTCCAGCAGGGCCTTAGGATAGATCGTAAAGGCGTAGTCAGCCAAACCGATGAGGATATTCGGATAGGGCTGAGCGAGCACGATCTCGATCGTTTTCTCATCCGGGGCCGTCAGGCTCTCCACTGTCCCCAGCAAGAACAGGCGCGGGTTCTTGACCTCGATGGAGCGCTCGTACCCGTAGATGAAGTCCTCGGACGTGAGGGGCGAGCCATCTGAGAACTTGAGATCGGGCTTCAGGGTAATGGTATAGATTAGCCCATCGTCCGAAACTTCATACTTCTCCGCCAGCCACGGGCTGACCGAGAAGTCCGGATTTAGCCGGAAGAGTTGGGCACCCATGATGTATTGGCCCGTGAAGCAGCCGAGGCTGCAGGGACCATGCGGATCGGGGGCAGCCAGCGCCGAGTTGATCGAGATCCGGGCCGACTCGAGCGGCTGGTCGGCTGGAACCAGGGTCGGCTCAGGTGTGGGCGGGAGCGGCGTCGCGGTGACGACGCGCTCGACCACTTGCGAGGTGCCTTCGACGATCACGGTCTCGCGGATGATCTGCGGAGCAGCGGTCGGAAGGGCCGGGGTCGGCGCGGCGCAGCTCGCGACCAGGGCAAGGATAAGCACCAGCCACAAGGGACTTAACCATTGGGAACGCAATGCCGGGCGGTTCATTTCTTGTCTCCTCCAAATTGCGCGGGATAAGGGTCCTGGGTCATTAGGCGCGTGAGCATTCGGGGCGTTCAAGGGTGTCTCATTGCACCTCCTTTCCCAGGTGCCCCCAGGGGCGTAGCGGAGCGCGACTCTACAACTGTGGTAAGGCCGGCGCAACTTCGCGGTTCAGCAGATCCATGGACTGATGCCACAGCCGCTCATCATCCCAGTCGTGCGCGATCATGAGCAGCGTACCGAAGCCGCCGGTTTCGTCCCACAGCCCGCAGATCTGGCGGAGGCACTCGTCCGGGTCGCCGATGATGCAGATATTCTTCAGCATGTACTCCGGCGTCACGTCGCTGTCGGGCATGTCGGCATTCTTCTTCACCAGGCTCAGCATATTGCTGGCCTTGAGCAGCTCCAACAGGTACCCAAAGGACCGGCCCAGCGTGCCCTGCACGGCGTGCTGCCAGGCCGCCTCGGTCGTCTCACCCACAAGAATGCTGCGGGAGACGCTCCACAGCGCGCGCGCCGGCGCTTCCCGCCCGGCCTGCGCGGCGCCGGCGGCATAAGTCCGCCAGTGCTCGGCCACGGTATGCGTCGGCACCAGGTTGGTGCTGATGGGCCGGAAGCCGCGCTGGCCGGCCATGGTGGCGGCCATGGAGCCGCCCTTGACGATGCTCATCGCCACCGGGGGGTGCGGCTGCTGGTAGGGCTTCATCAGCGAGCCAATGCCGAGCTCCGGCACCGGGCTTTCGATGCGGATTCGCCAGAACTTGCCCTGGAAGTCGAAGGGCGCTTCGGCCTGCCACAGTTTCAGGATCATGTCGATCCCTTCCACCGTCATCAGCCCTTGCGTTCGCGCGTCGGGCAGGTTGAAGAGTTCCCAGTCGGTCGGCACGCCGCCCTGACCGAAGCCGCAGTTGAGGCGGCCCTTCGCCAGGTGATCCAGCAGCGCCAAGCGCACGGCGATGTTGGCCGGATGATGCTGGGGGACGATCGTGACGCCGGTGCCAAGCCGGATAGTCTTGGTTTGCGGCAGCACGTGCGCGATGAAGATATCGTTCGCCGGAATTGGCTCCCAGGCCAGCGTGTGATGCTGGCCGATCCAGGCTTCCTTAAACCCCAGCGCGTCGGCGCGGATAATGAGCTCAACGTCCTCGGCCAGGCATTGCGTGCGCGACTTTTCAGGCGGATGCAGCGGCATCATGAAAACGCCCAGGTGCATACGTTGGCTCCTCAGGCCGGAGGTGCGCCCGGCGTCGCCAGCGCGCCGCGCGTCACGCCCCACCTTGGTGAGTACCTTGCTATTGTGCAAGTGGTGCGGTGGGGCTGTTGGCCCGCGCACCGGCAGCCGGCCTCCCGTGTGTCGGCCCAGCCGATGTCTCGCCCGCTTTTGAATGACCTGACCCGGCCGGGCTAATTTTATGCCGCTGGGTTGTTCGCTTGTTCGGCTGCCTCTTCCGCCTGGCCGACCTTCTGCATGAGCTGCTCGATCGCTGCCACCGCGGCCTTGGTTTCAGCCGAGGCTTCACCCGCGCCGCTCATGTCGTGTCCCATTTCCTGCAGGAACCGTTTCACCAGGCGGACTGTGGCGCTCGCATCCGGCGCGTAGCCATCGGCGCCCACGCGGTTGGCGTACTCCTGTGTCACGGGCGCGCCGCCGACCATCACCTTGATCTGGTCACGCAGACCTTCCTTGGCCAGGGCATCCATATTCACCTTGAACATGGGCATCGTAGTGGTTAAGAAGGCCGAGAAGCCGATGACAGGCGGCGCGTGCTGCTTGACGGCGTTGACGACCTTATCGGCTGGGACGTTGACTCCCAAATCGACCACCGTGAAGCCGGCGCCCTCCAGCATGATGTTGCACAGGTTCTTGCCGATGTCGTGCAGGTCACCCTTCACGGTGAGCATCAAGACGGTGCCCAGGGGCTTGATGCCGCTCTGCACCAGCAGCGGGCGCAACAGGTTGAGCGCGGCCTGCATGGCCTTGGCCGCCACCAGCATCTCAGGCACGAAGTAGTCGCCGATCTCAAACAGGCGCCCGACTTCCTGGAGCGAGGGAATCAGCGCGCCGAACAGCAGGTCCATCGGATCCATGCCCAGCGCAATACCCTCTTCCGTCAGGGCTTTGACTTCCTTTGCGTGGCCGACGAGCGTATGCTCGTAGAGGCCCTTCTTAATCTCTTCTTCACGCCTCATGTCGATCGCCTCTCCACAGTGATTGAGCTTGGCCGCCGCAGGGCAGGGGGCAGGGGGACAGGCTCACGGGCTCAATTCTTGCGCATATCCTCACAGGTCTGCACGATTTCCTTCAGGTTCTCCACCGTCGTCTGGAGCGGCACGGCGCACTCAGGCGCGATAATGTGCACCCCCGCGTCGATGGCGCGCTGGGCTTCGGCCCGCACTTCCGCCGGCCCACGCGAGAACAGCGTCACCGGGTTGTTGACGTTGCCGGCCAGCTTGATCTTGCCCGCTGTTGCGGCGATGGCCTTGTCCGGGGCCACCTGCGACTCGAAATGGAAGGCGGCAAACCCGGCCTCGCGGAAATACTGGATGCGGTCCAGCGTCGGGCCGCAGCAGTGTAGGATGACCGGCGCCGGCACCTGTGGGATGAGCTGCTGATGCAGCGGCAGCAGGAAATCGCGGTACATGGTGTTGCGTACCAGGTCGCCCGTGGCGTGGTCGGCCCACACAATGGCATCGGCTCCGGCCTCCAGCTGGGCCTTGGCAAACATCACCGGCACCTGCTGCAGTACCTCGAGCGACCGTCGAACACGATCCGGGTCCAGGAGCGTGTCCAGCAGAAATTCCTGTACGTTGTAAAGGTGATAGGACAGCGTCCACGGCCCCATCACCTTGCCCAGGATCATCACCTCGTCGCCAAAGTGCTGCTTGAGCAGCCGGATCGCCTCAACGGCGCAGCTCACGTACTTGTCTTCCAGGAAGGAGTCGGGGAAGCCGTCCGGCAGCTTCAGCTCGACGTCCCGGTCTTGCCAGGGATGGGTGGAGGGCGTCGGCATCATCGAGTCGTCCGACCAATCCACTTCACAGCCCAGCGCCTGCGCCTCTTGGGCGATGGAAAAGACCGGCATCACGGAGTCAAAGCCCATGACCTCATGGGCCCCGGCGGCCAGCGTGGCCATCGCTTCGGGCTCGGTATTGGCCGCCGGGAAGTGCGAGCCGACGATGTCCATCAGCTCATAATTGATCACCGACACAATGCTCGCCGCGGGGGGGCGGTCCACCGGTTCACCCCGCAGGGCTGCCATAAAGCGTTGCCGGCCTGTCATGCGCATCATGTTGAGACCTCCCTAATCGGCCAAGCGTCCGGGTTTACGAGGTGCTCTGGCCGTTCACCCCGCAACACTGGTAAGATCTAGTTAATCGCTGTTGGCCACAGCCGCGCCTGGCTGGCCGTGGTCGCGCCCGCGAGGTGGAGTGTGGCGACCATATCCTGGCGCTGCAGCAATGGCTGGCTGGAGCGGGGGCTCGGGATTGAAGACAACCAGGCCAGCGACCTCCGCGATGCCGTCCAGCATGGACGAATATTGGCTGGGTAGCTGGCGTGCGAACCAGATGCGATACATGGGCTCAGATCCACTCTGAACCCAGCCGACGAGTGCTGGCGGGCGCCGTCCCAGCGCCCTTATGCCTACTGCGAGACGTGTTCAGTCCTAGGTACCGTTCTGGCTTTGAGACCGCTGCGCGCCGTCGAGCATGCGTACGCGCCCTTCGATGCCGTGCCAGTGCTGCGCCATCGCCGCCTGCAGCTCCGCAACGTCGCGGGCCTTAAGCGATGCCACGATTTCAACGTGGCGCTGATATGTGGCGGAGGGGTTGGCGGGCTCGGGCATCGCCACGCGTGCCTGGGCCTCGCGGTAAATGGCCCAGAAAACATCCAGAATCTTGCTCAGGACGCTGTTGCCAACGTTTTCGTACAGTAGTTGGTGAAATTCCTGGTCGTAATCCGCGACGTAACGACCTTGTTCCGCCACCGCGCGCATGCGTTCCAGCACGCTCTCCAGCCGCCGAATCTGATCATCCGTCACCACTTCCACAACCCGGTCCGCCATGCCATACTCGATGCGGTGGCGCACCTCCAGGATGTCGATAAGCTGTTTCAGGTCGAACTGCATGCCGTAGGCCAGATTGTCGAGAATAGAGTCAAACGAGAAGGCGCGCACGAAAAGGCCCGCCCCGGCGCGCGCCTCCAAGATTCCAACCGCCTCCAGGGCTTTGACGGCTTCCCTGAGCGAGTTGCGGCTGATGTTCAGTTGCTGAGCCAGCTCTGCTTCAGCGGGCAAGGGGTCCCCGGACTTCAACGAGTTTCCGACAATATAGGCTTTAATTTCTTCCTGGGCGGTTTGATGCAGCAACTGCTTGCGCTTGACTGCTTGGAGAGAGTGGACGGGTTTGATGGTCATGACTAGTACCAAACGAACCGCATAGCGTGTTGCCGGTTGCGTCTTAGAGTCCTGGGCAGGCACTAAACAGCGTTAGGTTGGTGAGAAAGATGCATCCGATTCAAGCTAAGATATCCCATATTAGGATATTTGTCAATTGACAAGGCGTGATGTCATAGGATATCATATATCTAATAACACAACAACACAAATTTTTCAAAATCGATGGTCTTTTACGGTGACGAGAGAGGCCAGATCATGGTCCAGCCAGGCCACATCACGCACGACCCGTACGCAATCGGCAGCCGCGCCATGCTGCTCAACCCGTACCAGGTTTATCAACAGCTGCGGACTGAAGCGCCTGTCTACTGGTCCGAAGCGTGGAACGGCTGGGTCCTTACCCGCTACAAAGACGTTCAGGCCGTCTTGGGCGACGAACGCTTCTCCTCCGCGCGGACGTCGTCCGTGCTGAGCCAGCTGTCCGAGACCCAACGAGCCCAGCTGCCGGACCTCGACCAATACATGTCGCTTTGGATTGGTTTCATCGACAAGCCCGAACACACGCGGCTGCGCGCCATTGCCGCCCAGGCGCTGGCGCCGCGCTTGTTCGAAGCCATGCGGCCGCGCATCCAGGCGGTCACCGACCGCCTCATTGATCAAGTGCGGGCCAGCGGCCAACTGGACGCTATTGGGGATTTGGCCTACCGGCTGCCAGCGACCGTCATCGCCGACCTGATCGGCATTCCAGAAGAGCACCGTGCCCGTTTCAAAGCTTGTTCCGACCAGTTCGTGGCCTTTGCCGGACCCAGCCGCGTTGACTTCGAAAAGGCCCGCCAGGCTCAGGACGGCCTGCGGGCGATTATCGAAATTTTGCGGCCGGTCTACGCCGAGCGGTGCCGGGCGCCGCAAGCCGACATCATGAGCGTTTTGATGCAGTGCGAGGTGAATGGCGGCTTGCTGAACGAGATGGAGGTGCTGATCCTGTGCACAGCGCTGGCCATTGGCGGGCACGAAACCACCACCAACCTGATCGGGAACGGTCTACTGGCGCTTCTGCGCCACCCGGACCAGTTGGAAAAGCTGAGGTCTCAGCCGGAATTGATTGTGACGGCGGTGGAGGAATTACTGCGCTTCGAACCGCCGCTGCAGCGCGTCCTGCGAACCGCCAACACCGACGTCGAATTTGGCGGGCAGCAGATCCGCCAGCGGCAGTTCGTGTTGGCCATGGTCGCCGCGGCCAACCGAGATCCGGAGATTTTTACCGATCCTGAGCGCCTGGACGTCGAGCGCCAAGAGAACCGCCATCTCAGCTTTGGGCAGGGCTCCCGCTTTTGCCTTGGGGCGCAACTGGCGCGCATCGAAGGCCAGGTCGCCATCAGCACGCTGCTGCGCCGTTTGCCGGGCCTACGGCTGACCGGCTCGGAAGCCAACTGGCATGAGAACATGGGCTTCCGCGGTCTCAAAACCCTGCCACTGGCTTTTAGTGCGACGCTTCAATAACGGCATTCATTTTTCAGCCCAGTAAGGTGACTCGTGCAAACTAACATAACCAAGGCCAAACTAAAGGCGGGCGAAACGGTGTTTGGCTGCTTCGTGCGCTACCCGGACGCCAGCCTGGCCGAAGTGCTGGCCTACTCGCCGTGGGACTTCCTGGTGTTCGACGGTGAACACGGGACGCTCGAGCCGCGCGACTGTGAGAACATGGTGCGCGCCGCCGAGCTGCGCGGCGTGACCCCCATCGTGCGCGTTACGACCAACCAGCCGTCGGTCATCCTGCGCCTGATGGATACGGGTGCCGGCGGCCTGCACGTGCCATGGGTTAACTCCGCCGCCGAAGCCGAGGCCGTTGTCCGCTCGGTGAAGTATCATCCGCGGGGCATGCGCGGTCTGGCCGGCGTCCGCGCCGCCAACTACGGGCAGACTATTTCCTTTGGTGAGTATGTGGAGCAGGCCAATCGTGAGACTCTGGTGGTCATTCACATAGAAACGGCCGAAGCCGTCGATTGCTTGCCGGAAATCGCGGCGACCGATGGCGTCGACGTGATTTTCATCGGGCCCACCGATCTTTCGCAATCATATGGCGTGCCTGGCCAGCCGCAGCATCCCCTGGTCCAGTCCGCCATCGACCGCATTGTCGACGTGGTGGCCCAGTCGAACGCGGCCCTCGGCATCATGGTGGGCAACGCCCAGGCCGCGCGCCATTGGCGAGAGCGCGGTGCGCGCTACATTACGATTGGGTTGGAATCAATCCTCATGCCCGCCATGCGTGATTACCTGACAGCCGCGCGGGCCTGACGCGGTTTGACAGCGGAGAGCGCCAAGCGCGAAGGGATCAGTCGCAATGGAAATGTACCTCAATGGCCAATGGAGACAGTCGGCGGAGCGCATGCCTATCAGCTCGCCCTACACGGGTGAAATAGTTGACACCGTACCCGTGGCTGACGCCGACGATGTGGAGCAGGCGCTGGCGGCGGCCGTGGAAGGGGCGGCGGCGATGGCGCGACTGACCGCCTACGAGCGTACTCAGATCCTGCACCGCGCGGCTGACCTCCTGGCGGCCAAGGTGGAAGACATTGCCCAGACCATCAGCCGCGAACAGGGTAAGCCGATTACCGAAGCGCGCGGCGAAGCCAGCCGCACGCCGGACTTTCTGCGCCTGTGCGCCTTTGAAGGCGCGCAATTGCGCGGTGAAACCCTGCCGCTCGATGCGCACGTGGGCACCAAGGGCAAGCTCGGCTTTACGCTGCGCCAGCCGTGCGGCGTCGTCCTGGCCATTACGCCGTTCAACTATCCGCTGCTGTTGGTGCTGCACAAGGTTGGCCCGGCCCTGGGCGCCGGCAACGCGGTGATCCTTAAGCCCGCCAATACCACGCCCCTGACGGCGCTAAAACTCACCCAGATCTTCTTGGAAGCGGGTCTGCCTGCCAATGGGCTGCAGTGCCTCACCGGCTCCGGGGCCTTCTTGGGGCCGCTCTTGTGCGCCGATGCGCGCGTGCGCAAGATCACGTTTACGGGCAGCACCGAGGTAGGGGAGCAGATTACGCGGGTGGCCGGTGTGAAGAAGCTTTCGCTGGAGCTGGGCTCGAACGCCCCCCTGATTGTGCTGCCCGATGCCGACCTGGACGCGGTGGCGGCCGCGACTGCCATTGGCGGGTACGTCAATGCCGGGCAGGTCTGCATTTCAACCCAGCGCGTGCTCGTGCAGCAGCGGGTGTATGCCGATTTCATCGACGCGCTCAAGCCGCGGGTGGAAGCCATCCAGGTGGGCGACCCGCTGGCAGCGGGCACGCAGCTCAGCGCCATGATCAGTGAGACCGAGGCCCAACGCGTGGAAGCCTGGATAAACGAAGCAGTGCTGGCGGGCGCCCGCGTGGTGACCGGCGGGCAGCGGCACGGCGCGGTCTTTGCCCCGACTATCGTGGCGGACGTCAAGCCATCCATGCGGATTTCGCGCGATGAGATTTTTGGCCCCGCCGTCGCCGTCACGCCGGTGGACAGCCTGGACGACGCGCTGCAGCACGCCAACGACAGCCGCTATGGCTTGAGCGCCGGCATCTTCACGCGCAACATCGCCGACGCCATGCGCTTTGCGCGAGAAGCCGAGTCCGGCAACGTCCACATCAACTGGACCCCCCTCTGGCGCGCCGACTTTATGCCCTACGGGGGCTTCAAGGGCAGCGGCATCGGCAAAGAGGGCCCGCGCTACGCCGTTGAAGAGATGACCGAGCTGAAGACGGTGGTGATTCACGGGCTGGCGTAGAAACGAGGCGCACATGCGGGGCAATCGGGTCAAACAAAAGCTGCAGGCCGGCCAGGTGGCCACCGTCGTCGGCGGGTCGATTACCACGCCCGACATCATCGACTTCATGGGGCCGCTAGGCTTCGACGGTTTTTGGCTCGAAGGCGAGCATGGCCCGGTCGATTGGGGCGCCATTGGCGATCTGTCGCGCGCCTGTGATCTCTGGAATATGGCTTCCATCATGCGGGTGCAAGCTAACGAGCCCGGCCTGATCACGCGCACGATCGATCGCGGCGTGAGTGGTCTCGTGGTGCCGCACGTGAACACCCGCGCCGAGGCCGAGCGGGTGGTGCAGGCCGCCCGCTTTCATCCGCAGGGCAAGCGGGGCATTTATCCCAGCCGGCGCTTCTACGGCGACCCCAAGTATTTTGAGACGGCCAACGACGAAGTCCTGGTCGTCATCTTGATCGAGGAAGTTGAGGCCGTCGAGAACCTGGCTGAAATCCTGAAGGTCGAGCACATCGACGTATTCTTTGTCGCTCCGGGAGATCTGTCCCAATCCATGGGCCTGCCGATGCAGATGGACCACCCCGACGTGGTTGCGGTCGTCGGGTCCGCCATCCAGCAGATTGTGGCGGCGGGCCGCGTGGCGGGCGCGCTGGCTTTTGACCACAATCTGGACCGGTATTTGAGCTTGGGCGCTCGTTTCCTGTTCACGGTCTTTGATGCGTGGATCGCCGCCGGTGCCGTGGCCTACCTGGAGCGCCTAGCCGCGCTGCAGCGGGTTGAGCCCAACGAGGGGCCGGCCGCGTCCCAGCCTGGCTGACTGGCAGGGTCTTGATACAGCGTATCTGCCAACCGAAAGGAACACCGGAAGATGTCTGCTTCGTCCAAATCGACCCACCTCCGCCTGACGATGGCCCAAGCGCTGGTGAAGTACCTCCAGGTACAGTACAGCGAGCGGGACGGCCAACAACGCCGCCTGATTCCCGCGGTCTTCGGCATTTTCGGGCATGGCAACGTCGCCGGATTGGGGCAGGCGCTTTTTGAATACGGGCAGGACCTGCCTTACTTTCAACCCTGCAATGAGCAGTCGATGGTGCATACCGCCATTGGGTTCGCCAAGGCCAATCTGCGCACCGCCACCCTGGCCTGCGCCGCCTCCATTGGCCCGGGGTCGACCAACATGCTCACCGGGGCCGCCACGGCGACTGTCAATCGACTCCCCGTTTTGCTGCTGCCCGCCGATTACTACGCCACGCGCCACCAGGGACCGGTGCTACAGCAGATCGAGCATCCCGTCTCGGCCGACGTGAGCGTCAACGACGCTTTTCGGCCGCTCAGCCGCTTCTTCGACCGCCTGACCCGCCCGGAGCATCTGTTGACCGCTCTGCCGGAGGCCATGCGGGTCCTGACGGACCCGGTCGAGACAGGCGCCGTGACCCTATCGCTGCCGCAAGATATTCAGGCGCACGCCTACGATTACCCGGCCCACTTCTTTGAGAAACGCGTGTGGCGCATCGAGCGGCGGTTGCCCGATCCGCAGCGGATCGAGGAGGCGGTGGCCTGGCTGAGGGCGGCCAAGCGTCCCGCCATCATCGCCGGGGGCGGCGTCCACTATGCGCAGGCCTGGGACGAGCTGGAGCAGTTGGCCAACGTCTGCGGCATTCCCGTGGGCGAGACGATGGCCGGCAAGGGCTCGCTGCGGCATGCCTCGCCGCTGCTGCTCGGCGGATTTGGCGTTACCGGCAACCCGGCCGCCGGCCGGATCATCAGCCAGGCGGACCTCGTCATCGGCATTGGCACCCGCCTCACAGATTTCTCGACAGGCTCGATGTCGGCCTTTCAGCACCCGGACGTTAAGTTCCTTAACCTGAACATTGTCGGGCACGACGCCTACAAGATGGGCGCGCTCCCCATTGTGGCCGATGCGCGCGAAAGCCTGCGGGCGCTGCTGGCCGCGGCCCAGGCCGCGGGCCTCGGTCCCGATGCCACTTACGTGCGTGAAATCGAAGAGGCCAACGCGGCCTGGGCCGCGCAGCTGCGCGCCGAAGTGTCCGTGCCGAAACAGGGCGAGATTATGAACCAGGGCCAGTTGATCGGCATGATCAATGCCCAGGCGCAAGCCGGCGACACGATTGTCGCCGCTGCCGGCGGGTCGCCCGGCGATCTGCACGAGATTTGGGACGCGACCGGCGGACGCAACTGCCACCTTGAGTTTGGCTTCTCCTGCATGGGTTATGAGATCCCGGCTGGTTTGGGCGTGCGGCTGGCGCAGCCCACCGGTGAGGTCTATGTGCTCATTGGCGACGGCACGTACCTGATGAACCCCACGGAGCTGGTGACCGCTCTGCAGGAAAGGCTCAAGATCATCGTGGTCATCTCGCAAAACCATGGCTATCAAGTGATCCGGCGCCTCCAGATGGCCCGTGCGGGCCGCAGTTTTGGTACCGAGTTCCGCGAGCGTGACGCCGCCTCCAATCGCCTGGAAGGTGCTTATCTGCCGATCGATTTGGTCAAGAACGCCGAAAGCATGGGCGCGAAAACCTGGCATGCATTCACACCCGACGAGGTGCGCCAGGCGCTGCAGGAGGCGCGGGGCGAGACCGGCGCCTGTGTTATTGTGGCCGAGACCGAAAAGCATCGCTATTTGCCGGGGGGCGGCATCTGGTGGGACGTGGCCTCGGCGGAGGTATCGGGCGACGGTGTGACACAAGAGCTGCGGGCGGCCTACGAGGAAGAACGCCAGCGTCTGCAGCGTCTGTACTACTGATTGCCCTGGCTCTGTGATGCAGGAGTGCCGGCGCCTCGATCCGGCACCGGCACCCATTGTCTACAACCTGGCTCGGCCCAAGTTTCCACCCATGCGAGGAGTCTCACGATGAATGTTACCGTCGGCAGCGCGCCGGACAACTGGGGAGTCTGGTTTCCGAGCGACCCGGAACAAACGCCCTGGAATCGGTTCCTGGATGAGCTGTGCGAGGCGGGCTTTGAGTGGACAGAGCTGGGGCCATACGGTTATTTACCGACCGACACTTCTGTCCTGCGCCAGGAGCTAAGCCAGCGTGGGATTAAGGTGACAGGCACCTTTGCTATGGCTGACCTGGCGGATCCGGCCCAATGGCAGGCGCTGGAGCGGCAAGTCCTGGGGGCTGGCGAAGTGCTGGCCGCCCTGGGCGCCAAGTTCTTAGTGCTCATTGACGGCATCTACACCAATGTGTTTACCGGGGAGTTTCTCACTGCAGCGGAGCTGAACGAAAGCGGTTGGAAGCGGCTGATTGAAACGACTCACAAGGTGGCCGACATCGCGCAGAGCCGTTTTGGCCTGCAGACCGTCTTCCACCCGCATGCTGAGACGCACGTCGAGTACGAGGCGCAAATCGAGCGCTTCTTGGCCGACACGGAGCCGCACATCAAACTGTGTCTGGACACCGGGCACCACGTTTATCGCGGCGGCGACGCCGTGCGCTTCATGCGCAAGCATCATGCGCGGATACCCTATCTGCACATCAAAAGTGTCGATCCGGTGGTGCGGGCCAAGGTGCAGGAGGCGCGCATCCCCTTTGGCGTCGCCGTGGGCCAGGATATGTTCTGCGAGCTCTCACGCGGCGCGGTCGATTTTGCTGCTTTCCGCGACGTCTTGCAGGACATCAATTATCAAGGCTGGGCCATTGTCGAACAAGACATGTACCCGGCGCCGTTTGACAAGCCACTGCCGATCGCGCGTCGCAACCGGCAATATCTGCGGGAGATTGGCATTGGCTAGTCTCCCTGCCGACTGTCGCCCGCGACGCCGTCTGCCTCCGCAGTCATTGACCCGCTCACCCATTACCCTTTGGCCGGTGTGGCGTTGAGGCCATAGGGCGATGGTTCGCTGCCAGCCCGACGCCGCGGCCCTGCTCGGCTGCGGCCAGACACCACTGCGTGGGCTACAAAACTCATGGCGAGGACCTAATCCTTCATGGAAACAGTGCTGCACTCCAAGTCAAAGACGGTGGTGATCAGTCCCGAACAGCCCTTTGTGATGATCGGCGAGCGGATCAATCCCTCGGGCCGCAAGAAATTGGGCGCCGAAATGGCGGCAGGGGATTACAGCCGCGTGCGCCGCGATGCCGAAATCCAGGTGGCGGCCGGCGCCCATGTCCTGGACGTCAATGCCGGATATCCTTTGGGAGATGAAGCGGCCATGCTTGTGGAAGCCATTCACGTCGTCAGCGCGGTGACCGATGTGCCCTTGTGCATTGACTCCTCGTTGGTGGAGGCGCTGGAGGTGGCCCTGGCCGCCTACCAGGGCAAGGCGCTGGTAAACTCGGTGACGTGTGAAGATGAACGGCTAGAACGTATCCTGCCGCTGGTTAAGAAGTACGGCGCGGCCGTCATAGGGATGGCCAACGATGAGACGAGCATCTCTAACGACCCGGTTGAACGCCTGGCCGTCGCGCGCCGGCTCGTCCAGCGGGCGAGTGACTTCGGTATTCCAGCTGAGGACGTTGTCATCGATCCACTCTGCTTGACCGTAGCCGCCGATACACAGGCGGCCCTCATCACGTTCACCAGCATGCGCTTGATCCGCGATGAGCTGGGCGTGAATATGGTCTGCGGGGCCAGCAACGTCTCATTCGGTCTCCCGGAACGTTCGGCCATCAATGCCGCTTTCCTGTCCGTGGCCATGGCCTGCGGTTTGACCTGTGCCATCACCGATGCCACGAATGCGGTGATCAAGCAGGCGGTGCTGGCCAGTGATGTTCTGTATGGCAAGGACGACTACGCGGCCAACTGGATTGCCCATTATCGCCAGGCCAAGCGGAACGAAGCGCATACGTGAAGCATCTCATCACCTTTCTGCCTCAGGCGCTGCTGACCCACGCTCCGTCAGGCACGACTGTATTCAATGCCGCCAACTGGGCCGGTTTGGCTATTGATAGCACCTGCGGCGGCCGGGGCACATGCGGCAAGTGCAAAGTGCAAATGCTGGAGGGCGCGCAGGCCGTGACGGAAGCCGATCTGCGCTATCTGTCTGAAACCGAGATGGCCGAGGGCTGGCGCCTGTCTTGTCGGGCAGCTATCCACGGTGAGTGCGTGGTGACTGTCCCGCGTATGCAGACCGCGCCCAAGGCGGCCCTGCTGGGTTACGGCCGGCATGTGGCGATCGATCCAAACGTGACCAAAGTTTATCTCGAGCTCGCGGAGCCTGGGCTCGAGGATCAGCGCTCAGATGTAAGGCGTGTCACCCAAGCCCTGGGCGTGGAGGGCTACGAGGCACGCGTCGTTCCCTCGGTCTGGAGAGCGTTGCCCAAGCTGCTGCGCGCGCATGACTTTGCCATTACCGCGGTGGTGTGCGGGAACGAGCTCATCGCCGTTGAGGCGGGTGATACCACGGCCCACAGCTACGGTCTGGCGCTCGACGTCGGTACGACGACAGTGGTGGGGGCCATTGTCAACCTGAATACCGGGGCGGTGGCCGCCGTCCAATCGACCCTCAATGGCCAGGCCATCTTTGGGGCGGATGTCATCTCGCGCATCAGCTATGCCATGCTGGAGCCCAACGGCCTGGCGGAGCTGCAAACCCGCATTGTGACGACCATCAGCGGCCTGATCGACCAACTCTTGGCGTCTTCGGGCGTGCAGCGCGAGCTCGTGTACGAGGTGGTCGCGGTTGGCAACGCCACGATGCTCCATCTGCTGCTGGGAATCGATCCCGAGCCCATCGGCGTGGGTCCTTTTATACCGGCGATTGAAGACAGTGTCACCTTGCCCGCCGCTGAGCTCGGTCTCAAGCTTCATCCGGAGGCGCGGCTGTCGACCCTGCCCCATTTGGGCGCTTACGTGGGCGCCGACATCGTGGCAGGCATCCTGGCCACGGGCCTGGCCCGCAGCCAGGACGGCCGGCTGCGCCTGTATATCGACGTGGGGACCAACGGTGAAATCGTCCTGGGCTCGACCAGGCACGGCAATCTGGCGACCGCCGCCCCGGCCGGGCCGGCCTTCGAAGGCGCCCAGATCGCCTGCGGCATGCGCGCCAGCACCGGGGCAATCGAAGGCGTGGTCATCACCGCCGACGTGGAGCTGCAGATCATCGGCGGTGACGTGCGTCCGCTCGGTTTATGCGGTTCTGGCCTGGTGGACGCGGTCGCCGAGCTCATCCAGTGCGGCCTGGTGGACAAATCAGGCCGTTTGTTGACCCCGGCGCAGGCGCTGGGGCGAGGTGTGCCTGAGGCCCTGATTGCTCGTCTCGTAGAGATCAAAGGCGTGCGTGCCTTCCGGCTTAGCGGGCTCGAGGACAACATTGTGCTTACGCAGCCGGATATACGCGCGCTGCAGTTTGCCAAGGCCGCGATTGCCGCCGGGGCCAGTGTTCTGCTCGCCCGGCTGGGGGTGACGGCTGCCGACCTGCACGAGGTGCTGTTGGCCGGGTCGTTTGGCTCCTACATCAATCCGGCCAGCGCCCGCCTGATCGGCCTGGTGCCCTGGCTCGCGGTCGACCGCATCATCGCGGTGGGCAACACGGCCGGAGAGGGCGCTAAGATGGCGCTGTTGTCGTTTCGCGAGCGCGAAGCCGCCCAGCGCATCCCCGATTTCGTCGAGTACCTTGAACTGTCGGGGCGCCCCGAGTTTACTGATATTTTCACCGAGGCCCTCGCCTTTCCCACGCCGCCAGACCAACAGACGGAGGCCGCGCCAACGCCGGACGCCCACGCCACCGGCGCCCAGGGCCGGCCGCATTAAGCGACGCGATAGAGGGGCGGCAGACCCTGAGCCGGCCGGTTGGCGTTCTCGACGCAGGCCAGGCCGCGCTTACGAGCTGTTCCCCGGGTCACGCCCGCCATGTGAGGGGGGCACAGCACATTGTCCATGCCCAGCAGCGGATGAGCCGGGTTGAGCGGCTCGCTCTCGAAGACGTCCAGACCCGCGCCACGGATCCAGCCCAACTGTAGCGCTTCGACCAAGGCCGCCTCGTCGACGCTCGCGCGTGCCCATCGCCCCACCGGGGTCAATGACCAAGTCCACGCCTTTGAACTGGCCGGCCAGCGGCTGCTCGGGGGCTAGAAATTGCAGGGGATATTCGCCTTCCACGGCGGCTAGAAACTCGTCGGTCCAGACGTTCGGCGAAGGTGGGCGCTGATTGAGATAGAGTATTTTCAGGCGGCCTGTGTTGGTCTGGCAGCCGGGCGTCTCATAGGTCGATAGGGCGGTTCTCTCGCGCCGATTTCAGTAGGGCCACGATGGCGGCCACATTGTTCTGACTGTCAGACAGCGGGATCACCGGGGCCGCGCCATCCAAGATCGTGGCGACCGCCAGCAGCTCCGAGCGGGCCGAGGCCCGAAGGCAAGGGATAAGACGTTCGTTGATGCGGGCCGTGCTCAGCAGACCCCAGCGCACTTTATTGGGGATCATCGCTGCCGCCTATGGGTGTGCCATTTGCAGCGAGCGCACCGCTTCCCACTGGCCACTGTCCCACGAGCGCTGCATGGCGGCCTGCACTTCCGCCACCGCCAGGGCCTCGCGAAAGCCGGGCGCGTTCTGGACTCCCTCGGCCACCGATTTCAGGAACTGGTAGGCCTCGATGGCCTTAAGGTCATCGTAGCCGATGCCAATGCCCGGGCCTGGGTTGAAATGGCCGTGGAACGGGTGAGCGGGCCCGCCAAAGAGGGTGGCATAGCCTTCGTGCACCGCGTCGCCACCGGGTACGTAGACTTTTAGCTCATTGAGCCGCTCGAAGTTCCAGCCCAGGGCGCCCGCGGTGCCGTTCAGCTCGAAGGCCATCTCGCACTTCGGTCCGAAGATTGCCCGGCAGACCTCGAGCGATCCTTGGGCGCCGTTCTCAAACTGCACCAGCGCGCCAACATAGTCTTCGTTGGTGACGTCCCCGAGTGGGTCACCGGGTTGGCCCAACGAGAAGTGGGTGCCCCGGCCCGGAACGGGCAGCGGTCGTTTTTGGATAAAGGTGTGCTGGTTGCTCACCAGGCGCTTAATCGGGCCAGCCAACAGGGAGGCCATATCGATCACGTGCGACATGATGTCACCCAGCGTGCCCAGCCCAGCCAGCGAGCGATCGAAGCGCCAGGTCAGTTGGCCTTGGGGATGGCTGCCGTACATAGCGAAGAAGCGGCCACGATAGTGCGTGAGCGTGCCCACGCGGCCGCTGCGAATGAGCTGGAGGGCATACTGCACCATCGGCGCCCAGCGGTAGTTGTAGCCGACAAAGCTCAAAACGCCGGCCTCGCGTGCCAGCGCCTCGATCAGCGCGGTCTCCTGCGGCGAGCGGCCGACTGGCTTCTCGCAGAAAATGTGCTTCTTGGCATCCGCGGCCGCCCGGACCATCTCGACGTGCAGGTGGTTGGGTGAGGCAATGTTCACAACCTCGACAGCGGGATGGGCCATGACAGCGCGCCAATCGGTGGAGCAGGTTTCGAACCCAAACATCTCCTGCGCCGATTGCGCGCGCTCCGCGACCTCATCCGCGCAGATGACCAGGCGCGGCCAGATATTATCGGCGTGGAAGCGGTCGCGCATCTGGCGGTAGGCGCGGCTGTGCACCATGCCCATCCAGCCCATACCGATCACCCCAATGCCGACGGTCCGTCTCATAGCAAGCATCCTTTCCTGATGGGGCCATGCCATTGCGTCGCTGCGGCGGCGCGTTGTTGTGATAACTGTTGCGAAGCCTGCCGACTGGCCCGCCTCATCCCAGTCCTAGCTCGCGCAGATAGGCTCGCGTGCGGCGGGCGATGGGCAGCGGCTTATCGAACGGCGTGGGGAACAAGTCCTGCTCCACTACCGCCCAGCCCCTGAAGTCAATTTCGCGCAGCAAATCGCGCAGCTTTGGAAAATTGATCGTGCCGAGGGCCGGCTCGGTGAACAGGCCCATGCCCACGGCCGCGTGGAGGGAGGCGCCCGCGGCCTGGGCCTGGCGGTGGACTGCGGCATCGATGCTCTTCAAATGCAGGTAGGGGATGCGCGGGTGATGCCGGCGCACGAACTCCACCGGGTCGGTGCCCCGATAAGCAAACCACCCAGTGTCGAGGCACAGCGACACGCGGGCCGGATCCGTGCGCTGCAGCAGCTCCTCCAGTTGATCCTCATACTCAATGAAGGATTCGGCATGGTTGTGGAAGAGCAGGGTCAAGTCGTAGTGCTCGCGCACCAGGTCGGCCGCCCGGTGTGTGTTCTTGACCACGCACGCCCAGCCATCTTTATCCAGGCGCAGCGGACCAATCAGCTTGCCGTTCGCATCGGCATACGGCTCCGCGATCAGCACAATGTATTGCGCGCCCAGGGCGGCCAGCAGCGCGCCTGTAGCGTGCAGCCGCTGTTCGAGCTCCGGCCAGCCGCCGGCGGCTTCGAGCCTGCCAAAGACAAACGTCGCGGACACCCGCAGGCCGCGGCGATCCAGTTCGGCGCGCAGGACGGGCAGCTCTGTCGGCAAGTAGCCGTACGGCCCCAGCTCGATCCATTGGTAGCCGGCCTCGGCGGCCTCATCCAAGAATTGCGTCCACGGCGGCTGGCGCGGATCATCCGCGAACCAGACGCCCCAGGAGTCCGGCGCTGTACCAATCTTGACGTCCATGGTGATCACTCCTCCGCCGCTGCCAGTTCTGGCAGCTTTAAAAGCCGGGCGGCATTGCCGCCCAAGATGAGGGCCTTTTCCCTGGGCGACAGGAAGTCGCAGTGGCTGCGAATGAAGGCAAGCGCCTGGCGGTAGGTGCACCAGTTGCCGCCCGAATAGGGCATATCAGTGCCCCATAACAGCTTTTCGGCGCCCACGCCGTCCCGCAGCTGCTTGAGCATGGCCTGCCCCCCCGGAAAGGGATACTCGGGCCACTTGGCCTGCATCAGGACTTCAGCGTACGTATTGGGGCGCTCGAGCAGCCGCCACACCCCATCCGGGATGCCGATCTCGTGGATGATGGCTGCCGGCACCAGGCCGTGCGTCATCACCGTCGCAAGGTCGGGATGCACCTCAGCCCAGCGCTCCAGCTCGGCCACGCGCTGCAGAAAGCCGGCCGTCCGGTCGCGCCTGCGGGCGTCCAGGTACCACCACACGGAAATCCCCAGGTCGCCGACGAGCTTCCACAGCGGCTTGAAGCGCGCGTCGTCGATGTGATCGACGTACCCGCGCAGCGCAAAGAGCTCCACGCTGAAGTACAGACCTCGGCAGCCATATTCTCGGACGGCGTGCTCGAGGCGCTTGAGCTGCTCAGGCTGGTCGGCGTCGGTCTCGCGGATCTGTGCCAGCCCGATGAAGCGCCCTGGGTAGCGCTGCATGGCCTGGGCGTAATACTGGTCGATGTTCACCCCATAGACGTGGTCGCTCTGCAGCACGCCCATGTCTACGCCGGCCACGTTCATTTCGGCGATCATCCTTTCGGGCGTCGCCTCCAGGCTCTCCAGGCCGGGGGGGTAGAGCTGAACGTAGTAGTCCTCGCCATCGATGGTGAACTCGGCCTGGCCGTAGCGGCCCATGCGAAAGTTCACGTCGGGCATGTCGTGGAGGCTGTCCGAGGGGTAGTCAAGCAGCCGTTGGTTCATGCGGGCCCCGTCACGCCTGCGCCAGATCTCGGTGAAATCGCGCAGGTGGTACTGCCACAACTGCATGGTCAGCCGGGCGCTCTCTGGTCCAGAGCCGGTGCCGAACCGCGGAAAAATGTGGAAGTGCGCGTCGATGATCTGGGTGCGCTGGGCGGCCGGCGGCTCGTCTGCGAACCGCCACCCACCGCCGAAAAACTGCATAGGAAGTTGGTCACTCAAGCCGGTCGCTCCTGCTCATGCGAGACCACACCCGTCCGCTACAGGCCGGGCACGTAGCCCCGCCCCCATTGCACTGGGCGGGGCTCGCGGAAGTCGCCCGTGAGCGGCATGATGGCGGCCTGGCCGCCATCACAAACGATGGTCTGCCCAATAATGTAGCGCGCCTCGTCGGAAGCCAGGAACAGGGCCAGACGGCCGATGTCGCGCGGGGCGCCGATGAAGCCGGCCGGTATCTCGCGCCCAGCGGCTTCTTGGTTTAGCTCCTTAAGCTCGCGAAGGTGGTTCTCGGTCAGAATCCAGCCGGGGGCGATGGCGTTGACCCGAATACCCTTGGGTGCCAGCTCCAGGGCCAGCACGCGCGTGAAGGCGACGATAGCGGCCTTGGTGCCAGCATAAACGGTATGCTCGGTCATGCCGAAGAAGGCGTGGTTTGACGCCAGGTTGATCACGACGCCGTGCCCCTGCGCGATCATGCTGGGCACGACCGTCTGAGTGACGAAGAACAGGCCGCGGATGTTGACGTTGTAGAGCGTGTCGAACTGCTCGACCGTCACTTTTTCGAAGGGCCGGTTCATGGTGATGCCGGCATTGTTGACCAGCACGTCGAGGCCTCCCAGGAACTCCAAGGCCTGCGTGCCCAGGCCGCGCACCTGGTCGATGTCGTTAAAGTTGGCCTGTATGGCCATAGACTTGCCGCCGGCACGCTGGATCTCTTCCGCCGTGGCGTGAGCACCGGCGCCGTCCAGCGGGTAATGCAGGGCAACGGCGGCGCCTGCCCGAGCAAATTCAAGGGCCACGCCCCGGCCGATGCCTGTATCTGAACCGGTGACGAGCACCCTCAGGCCTTTTGCCTTCATAGGCTCTGTCATGGTCACTGTCTCCTTACGTGAGCCCGAGCGACGCCAGATACCGTCGGGATTGGGCCATAGCGGCGTTAACCTCTCCCAAAGACGGCTGTGCCTCCGCCTGGAACTCGACTTCGACGCTGAACGGTCCCGTGTAGCCAGCGCGCTCCAGCACGCTCAGCAGCGCGGCAAAATCAATGTGGCCTTCCCCAAGCGCGGGAAAGTTCCAATCCCCCTTGCCGCCAATCTTGTCCTTGAGATGGCAGTGCGCCAGGTACGGCAGGGTCGGCTCGATATCCTCTAGCACTGGGAGGCCGGCAAAGTATTCCGAATTGGCAGTATCGTAGTTGATGCGCACGGCCGGATGATCAACCTTTTCGATCAGGGTGCGGGTCTGCCGGCCCGTGCCGGTCAGTGTGCCGTGGATCTCCAGGCCAATGACGACCTGGCGCCGGGCGGCATACTCGGCCAGCGCCGGGATGCCGGCCAGGAAGGCCGCCTCGTCCTCGTGGTCGTTGAAGGCGCCCCCGACGGCCGTGTTCAGGAGGCCAATGCCCAACTCCGCACACAGGTCGAGCGCCCGACAGGCATCGTCTTGGCCCGCTGGCGCTGTCAGGTCGGAGTGTCCGCTGAGGCTGAGGGGAACGAGGCCGGCGTCGTTGATTTGGCGCCGAACGGCACGCAGCCGGGCCGGACTGGCCTCCAGCGGTACGTGTTGAATCACGCCGCGGATAGCGGCCAGCTCGACATAGTGGAAGCCCGCCGCTGCGATTCCGGCCAGCGCCTCATCCAGGGTGAACCATTGATAGCTGGTAGTGGTTGCGCCCAGCCGATTTTGCATGGTCGTGAGCCCTAGGCAGGGCGCTCGGTCAGATTCCAGCGCGGCGTTAGGCCCCGGTTGACGCAT
>CAYUYN010000002.1:0-46808 GCA_964449185.1 uncultured Anaerolineales bacterium
CCGGATGAGCCGTTGGGAAAGCCCAGTGTGATGATGGCGCTATCGGGCGTGTCGGGCGTGCCCTCGCCGACCAGATTGGCCCCCTCTGCGTAGACTCGCGCCGGCGCCTGGCCCACCAGGCCGCAGATCATGTCGAGCGCGTGTCCGGCCTCGCCAATGACGCGACCCCCGCTCAAGGCGCCGTCCAAGAGCCAGCCCTGTCGGTAGGGGAACCAATCGGCGATGCGGTGGACGACCATCATGGGCGCGTGCAGTGTATCAAGCACTTGGCGCGCTTGCCGTGTGAAGGGGGCCTGGCCGCGGTTGTAACCAGCGGTGTACTGCACGCCGGCCTGCCGCACGGCGGCGACCACCGCCTGGCATTCGGCGTCACTCAGCCCCATGGGCTTCTCGCAAAAAATATGCTTGCCGGCTTGGGCGGCGCGAATGGAGAGCCCGGCGTGCAGGTGATGCGGGGTGGTGATGAAGACGGCCTCGACCTCTGGGTCGGCGAAGACCCGCTCCGCGTCTGCCGTGGCATAGGCGGCCCCTGTGGCCGCCGCCAGCTCCTGAACGGCCGCGACGTTGGGGTCAACCAGTGCTCGGACGGTATAACAGCCGCTGGCGCGCAGATTGGGCAGGTGCACACCGCGCGCAAAACTGCCGCAGCCGATGATGGCAACGCTGAGGGGGTTCATTGGGCGGTTTCCGGACCGACGGCCGCCCTGGAGGCCAGCGGCACAGGGCGAGCCGCAGGGCGGACGATAGGCGCATATATGTCCGGCCGGCGGTCGGTGAGCATTTCGCTCCGCCAGATTTGATCGCCTTCGCGCGTAAAACTGTGGGCCAGGCGCGGCCGATCGAGGTCCACGCGCGCAAGCGCGAGGCCGGGATAGCGGCCGGCATCGGCCAGGCTGATGCCATCGGGCGCGATGACGCTGCTATGGCCGATGAGCATGCCCGGCCGCCAGGCCTGGTCGAGGCCGCAGCCATAACAGATGGGCACGTGGATGACACCGTTATAAATGGCCGGACTGCGCAGCATAACATTCATCAGCTCGTCACCCCAACCGCTCATCACATGCGGCCAGAAGATGATCTCGGCGCCATTCAAGGCCAGACAACGGGCGCTTTCGGAGAAGGAGTTGTCATGGCAGATCTGGACGCCGATCGTGCCAAAACCCAGGCTAAATACCGGCCAACTGTCGCCCGGTACGATCCCCAGGGCGCATTCGGCCTGGGTGGGATGGACTTTGCGATAGGCGCCGACCAGGACTCCGGCGCGGTCCAGCACCAGCGCGGCATTGCTGGGGATGCCATTCAGGAGGCCCCAGACCGGGGCGATGACGGCCATACAGCGACGGCGCGCAACGGCGCCCAACTGATCCACGGTCTCTTCGACCGCGCCGTGGAGCTCGGCCCAAAGATTGTCGCGGGTGATGTCGATGCCCATGGTATTAAAGTGCTCGCCCAGGCAGGCCACATCGGCGCCGCGCTGGCCGGCTTGTTCCAACCAGTGCACGGCCTCGCGGAAGTTGGCCGCGCGCTTGTCCGCATTAGAGGCGCCGCTCGGGTCGCTGGGAAGCTGTACCGCTGCAATTGTGATTTCTCGAGCCATGCGCTACCTCCGGCAAATGATCAGCTGTTCAGGGCAGACCGCCCAGCTTTGACTGACATCACTGAACCAAAAGGGTCCGCTCGACCCTGAGGTCCACATCGATCAGTTGCCGGCCGCCGCGCTGGTAAAGCATGGCCGCACGCCCGTCAACTTCGGCGTGGCGCGCGGCGGCTGGCAAAGACAGCGTCACCACACGGCGGTGCACCATCTCCGGCAGGCCGGGCGTTGAGAGCTGAAAGCGGCCGGCGGCGAGCGGTTCGATGTTGAGGTGGCGGCGCGTATAGCGATAGTCCATTGGGTCTTCGACCCGCGCCAGCCACACATCGTCGCCGCCTTCGGCCACAATGACTTCCATCCGTTCGCGGAGCTGCGCGGCGGAACAATCTTTGCGCGGATGAATGGGCTTTTCCATCGGGCAGTGCAGGTAGTCGATGATCCAGCCGGCGTCGCGCCGGGCCTGCGAGATTTTTCGGAAAGGGTCAAACTCACAATCAAACGCATCGGGTCCCTGGTCATGCAGGAACACGCGGTTGAGCCAGAGCAGGTCGGCGTCATCCGGCCGGTTCAGCGCCTCGTACAATGCCATCGCGCCCAGGTAACCGTAGGCACGGCACTTCTCCAGTATCTCGTCGGTCATATTGAAGTTGCCGCCGGGCGAGCAGTAAACAGTCACCGGTTCGCCGATGGCCGCCTCCAGGACCTGCTTGGCCTCACCCAGCTCGCGATCGACATTGGCCAAGTTGAGGTAGGTGTGGGACCAGGAATGGGCTCCCACGCCCCAGCCGCGGGCCAAGAGATCGCGCAGCTCCTCCGCTCCCATGTGCTTCAGGCCGTTGTACGATGACTGCATCAGGCGCCGGATCTCGCCCATTTGGCCGACCACCACCTCCACGTGCCCGGGGACACCGAACTCGCCCAAGATGGGGACGGTGTAGCGGTGCAGGTCGCTGAGGGCCTCGTCAAACGTAATGGAGTAAACCCAGCGCTTGTTACCTAACCAGTGGCAAACTGCAATCTCGTTGGTGGTGGTGTCCATGCGACTCCTAAGTCGTTGGCGACGCGGCCGCGTGCACCGGGGGCTAGGCCTGGTAGGTGCATGCGGCGGTGGATGCGTCTTAGCGGGTAATCTGCCGGCACGCCTGGGCAAAGTCGGCCGACAGGGCGGTATAGCCGATCAGGTGTTCAAAGTTGCGCAGCGTAATGCGGTTGATCCAGCCATAATCCGGGGCACCCTCGATCTTTGTATCGGGCATCTCGGGCGCATTCGAACAGTCGCGCAGCAAGATGACGCGGTAGTTGCGGCCCACCGCTTCGGCGCAGGTGTAGTGCAGGCAGGCACGCTGGCTGTAACCCACCACCAACAGCGTTTTGATGTCGTGGCTGCGCAGGTGCTGGTCGAGGAAGGTGTCGTGGAAGCCGCTCCAGATCCATTTAGGAATATTGCGCTCATGCGGACGCGGCGCCACGCAGTCGAGGTATTCGGGCTTGAAATCCGGTAGCGCGGCCCAGCCCTCCAGCCCTTCCATTTTCTTGGTACGGCCCCAGACTTCGGCGACGATGTTGCCGGTGTCGGCCACCAAGTACAGGTCATTGTGGACATAGGCGACCAGCATGCCGCACTCGCGCGCGGCAGCCAGCGCCGGGGCGATGAAGTTCTCGGTGGTAGGGTTGGGAGCCCGCCCATCAACATCCACCAATAAGAAGGCGCACTGCTCGAAAGTAAGCGGAAAATCTTCATAGGCGTAGTCATGGCCGCCCTCGTAATCCTTGTAGTAACGAATCGGAATGGTGATTTTCGACATGCTGGCCTCCTTTGCGCGCTGGCTTGGCGTTGGTGTTGCGCGGCGCGCTGCTAGCGCCGGTGGCGGTCTGCGACGGTGCGAACGATGTCGACAATCAATTGGCAGTGCGTGGGGGTGTAACGGTCACTGACAATCCAGCGGATAAAGACGTCGAGCACCGCATTCGCGTTTGGATAATCCTCCGCGCGATAGGTGTAAGCGCGGGAGGCCGGCGGCAGCGAGAAGGGGTAGGTCTGGCTGGCAGCCTGCTGCTGCAGGAACACTGCCGAAGCCGGCATGAGGTAGTAACGGGCCTGTCCCGCGCCGAGAATCCCCAGGTCGTGCATCTCGCGCGCGAACGTTTCGGCATCGCAGCGAAAGGCCTCCGGCTCAAGGTTGAAGCCCGCCATCCAGCAGGAGAACACTTCCTGGTAAGCTGGGATCCGAGGCGGCGTTATGCCCGGGATGGTGGCCAGCTCCTGGTAAATCCAGCGCATCATCTGGTCGCGCTGGACCACCTGGTCGCGGATGATTTCCAACTGCGCCAGGCAGATGGCGGCGGTGGACTGCGCCATGCGATAAGCATAGCCGCACTCGGTATGCACGCGGCCGAACTGCGGGACCATTTCGCCGCCGCGACTCTGCCCGATAAACCGCATGCGCTCGGCCAGGTGATCGTCGTTGGTCACGATGGCGCCGCCCACATCCGAGCCCATCGTTTTTTCGGCGTCAAAAGAAAAGGTGGTGGCCAGCGACAGCGTGCCCACCAGCCGGCCCTTATAGGTGCCAAAGATGGCCTGGCAGGCGTCTTCGTAGACCATCAGGCCGTGCTTTTCCGCCAGGGCGCAGATCGGGTCCATGTCGCACACGATGCCGGTCTTGTGGACGACCAGGATGGCGCGCGTTCGGTCGGTAATGCAAGGCTCGATGGTGGCAGCGCTCAGGTTAAGCGTGCCGGGCTCGGTATCGGGAAAGACGGGGATATAGTCCTCACGGCACAGCCCCTGGATTGTGCCGTAATCAGTGACCGGGCTGACAATAATCTCGTCGCCGGGCGCGAAGGGCAGGGCGGCGGCGATGACGGCCAGCGCCGGGGTGCAGCCGGGCGTAGCGATGCAGTGCTTGACCCCCACGGCTTCCGCAAAGGCCGTTTCAAAGCGTCCGACCATATCGGCCGTCAGCCCGCTGTCAATCACCTCCTGCAAGTACTTGAGGCAGTTTGGCCCCATGGTGCGCGGAAAAGCATAGGGTATCGGGCCTTCCTGGTAGGGCAGGGCCTTGGGGCCATAGGCTGCGGGGACGGCGGACGGGAGCGTAGGCGGCCTGGTCATGGCTGGCCCGCCGGGCTGGGCTCGGGGTGGAGCATGTGGGCGGCATCGCGCACAGTGCAGACCCAGGCGCGCTCGGGCTTGGCGGCCGCGTGCTGCAGCAGGGCCTCGAGCATGCGGCAGTCGGGGTCGTGCAGGTAGTGGGTATAGGGGTGCCAGAGCGGCACCCACAACTTGCGGGTGGCGTGGGCGTAGTCGAGCGTGGCCAAATTGAGGCGCAGCCAATCGTCTAGGGCGTGCGGAAGGGACCAGGGCGCCTGCCAGCCGTCGGGCACCGGCTGGTGACCGTGCTCGAAGCGCCATCGGTTGATGACGGTTTTGTCCACCTCGGGGCGGGTATCGAACCACATCCGGTCGGTCCAGGCATGGAAGGGGATCTCGATGAGCCCGTTGGGATATTGGTACGGCAGGGCGCGGTCCATCACGCGGACCCAGTCATCGAAGCCCTGCGCGTATACTGCGTCGTCATATTCGCCACTGACCCAGTGGAAGCCATTATTGAGGATGGCGTGCTGATTTTCGATCGGCAGGTTGCGCCAACCCGCTTTGTAGCCAAACGGCCCACGCAGTAGGGTGGAGGAAACGCCGAGCTTGTCATACAGCAGCCGGTTGGCCACGGACAGCTCGAGGTCGAGCTTCGCCCCCGAGATGGTGGCCAGGGGTTGGTGGGAATACGTGTGAGAGTCGATAACGTGTCCCCGGCGCAGGATCTCCTGCAGGAAGGCGGGAGTCTCACCCTCCAGCCCATTGCACACATAAAAGAAGTGCAGGGTCACGCCGTACTGCTCGGCAACCGTGCACAGGCGCAGGGTGTAGTCCTGCACCGCGGGCATAATGCGCCCATGATTAATGCCGTCGGGCGCATACCCGGCGCACATCTCCAGGTCATAAGAAAGTGCCACCGCGCACCTTACGCCCTCGGGCAACTGCACATGCATAGGGCGAACTGGAGGTTCCATCATTATTCACCGCCTTCGTGACATCACGTCAAAGCGTACAGGTTACCGTCGGCACAGCCGATCAGAAGGTGGGGCCGGCCTGCTCCGGTCGGATCACAAAGGACGGGCGTGCTCAACGCTGCAGGGAGCTGGACACTGAAGACGACCCGCCGCTGTTCATCGGGCCCGCCGCGCAGGGCCAGCAAGCGGCCGTCCCCGGTACCGAATATGAATTCCGGCCGACCGTCGCCGTCCACATCAGCGCTGATGACGCCGGACATGGCCGCACCGGGATCGTAGGTCCAGCGGACCTCGCCGCTCGCCAAATCGAGGCAGGCCAGGACCCTGCCCAGGCCCTCCACCGGGGCCATGGGTGGGGGCCAAGTGAATACCTTACCCCAGGTCGGCGCGCCGATTTCTAAGCGACCGTCGCCGTCCACATCGGCCACAGCCCCCGGTCGCCAACCGCCCATGAAGGGCTTCCACCAGCGTTGGGTGCCGTCGCGCTGATCCACAGTCAGGGAGTAGCCACCGGCCGTCCAGGCCACGCCGATATCCTCCGGCGCGTCGGCTCCAGTGACAAGGGTGGGCGTGTGATACCCCGCCCACTGTGTGATTGGAAAGACGTCCTGGCCGGTGGCGCCGTCCAGCGTCCGGCGCCAAAACAGGTCGCGCGTCAGAATGTCGTCGCGGCCGTCGCCATCGAAATCGGCGATGGCGGTGCTGTAGGCGCCATTGCCCGCTTGCCACACCGGCTCGGGCTGGCCCGGTGTGTACACGCCGCAACCGCCGCCATAAGCGCTGCTCGCATAGGCGGTGAAAACGTCAAACTGGCGGCCCCCGGTGAAATTGCCATAGTTCCAAAAGGTTGGCTCCTCAGGCAGAATGGTCATCCACAGCCGCTGCCCCTCGGCGTTAAAGATCGAGAGCCGGCTCTCGGGTTGGCCAAGTAGGATCTCTTTCCGGCCATCCTGGTTCCAATCGAAGGCGACCGGCACGGCCTGCCCCTGCCGTGAATACAATGAGTGACCGCGCCAAACGGATGGAACCTGCCACTGCAGCTTGGGGCGCTGCCGGTGGTCAGAGGCATCCAGGCACAGCATTGACCCTGAGGCTGCGCAGACCAGCAGACGCGGCGGCGCGTCCGCCGCCAGGCTGGCGACCACCGGGCTCGCTGGAAGGCTGCCGCCGGGAAAAGTCGTTAAGGTCTGACCATGCTGGTCCAATAGGTAGAGGGTCGTATCCGCCCCGGCGTACAGCAGGGCAAAGGCCCCGCCAGCTGGTTGTCGCGGGTGCGCGCAGAAGGTCATGACGTGGCCGTCGGGCAGAGTGTCGGGTAAGGCACAGCTCTGGCCGGCCTGGAGCGCCCCGCCGGCGTCCAGGTGGTAGTGGCGGATAATGCGGTGCGTCCCACTGTCACTGGCCGGTTGGATGATGTGCACGCCGCGCTCAGCGGCCAGGCGCAGGGGCCGGCGCAACTGCATGAAGATGGCCCACTCGTTCAGGGGAAAGCCCCGCGACGAATACTCCAGCAAGAGTTCGCCGGATGGCACGGTAGCTCGGTGGTAGGCGGTGTCGCCGGAAAACTGAAAGACATGGACGGCGCCGTCCAGCGCCATTTCCATGGAGCTCATATCCCCGTGCAGCTTCAACTGCCGGCGGCCGCGCCCTCGCGTCTCAGCCAGAAAGACGACGGGTTCACCCCTGGGCAGCCAATCCAGGGTCACCGGATAGTAATTGTCGAGGGTGAGCTTCACCTCGCCGGTTACGGCGTTAATCAGCAGTGTCTGCCAGAGATCGCCGTCTGTCTCATCGTACAGCCCGTAGAGGATCTCCACCTGGCCGTCACCATCCCAGTCCTGCACCGAGCCCGGCAGGGTGCGCAGCTCACGTAAGTCGCGCGGGTAGTTTTGCTCGTAGAATTTGTCGTAGAGCAGGCGCAATGAACGCCCGCCCTCATTGTGGACGACGGTGATGTGCTCGCGCAGCTGCTCGGCCAGCATGATGATATCCGGGTAACCGTCGCCATCAATGTCCTGCACGATGAGCAGGCCATAGTTCCGGCCTAGGGGCGCTTCAAGCGACATCTTGACCGCGCCCGTCCGCCCATCGTAAACGAAGAAGGAGTTGTAGGTCGCCAGGACGACTTCTAACAGTCCGTCCAGGTCCATGTCAACCAACACCACCTCCGGCGTGAAGTTGAAGTGGACGTAGTTGTAGGTCCAGAGCACGTAGCCATTCTCCAGCCCCTGGTCGAAGCTCAGGCAGTAGCCGATCTCGCTCTGCGTCCAGACGAACATCTGCAGACCGCGCCGGGCGGGATCGAGCTTGCCCAGGCGGAGCCCGCGCACGGGGTATTCCGGATCGAGCGCGCAGCTATAGCGGGTCTGCCCGCTGGCGGCATCCAAAACAAGCACGTGGGTGGGGCTTTCGGCCCCCAGGATCACCTCCTGGCGACTGTCCTCGTCCAGGTCGCAGATCTCGTACAGGCGGGGGCTGTCGATGTTGCGCTGCCACAGGCGCGTGCCGTCTACTCGGAAGAGACTGACGTTGCCATCGTAGAGGATCAACACCTCCTGCGCTCCGTCGCCGTCCACATCGCGGCTGAGGATGTCGCCGTTCCAGCCGCCTAGCGGATAAGACCAGGCGACCTGGGGCGGTGTGGTGCCCCAGGCGCCGATGAGGGGCGAATGGGCGGAGTTGCGCCGATCGCGCCGGTACATGGGCCACTCGTCCGGCTGTACGGCATCGACCAGAGTTGGTGCCGCTGGTGCGTCTGCGGGCCGGGCAGGGAGGGGTTCGATTCGAACGGCCCCGATCTGCACCCGGGCGGGGAGCGCGGGCGCACCGTACACATGCACCCGCAGGCCGGCCGACCGCGGGCCATGCAGCTTGTGCAGACTGTAATATGTGCCATTGCGAAGCATCGCCAACTGTTGGCCGCTGATCTCAAAGCGCCAGCGATACCACTCTTCCGGCTCCGAGCGGAAGATCAGGTACTGGAGATCCGAGCGATCCACATCCAGCTTGTAGCGGTCGCCCGCCAACTGCACCTGAAACCCCGACTGGTCGGGGCCGCCGCCAAACTCCAGGATGAGCTTGGTATCGTTCTCGGTATCGTTATCAGCAAGGCCGATTGCGTCGAAGCGCAGGTCGATTTCCAAGGCAAAGGCTTCGGCGGGCGTAAACGGCTGCGTGGAGCACACCTCTAGGCCACCGCTCGCCCCGCCCTGGTTGACGTGAAGGTGCAACTGGCCCGCCTCGACCGCCCAGGTGCCGTCCGCGCCGCGCACCTCCCAGCCCGCCTGGAGGGCCACCCCCCAATCAGTGACCGAAAGGATAGGATCGCCAGTGCCGGTCATGGTGTGGGCTGCTCGAAGATGAGGTAGTTGGGGGCTGGCTCGCCGGCCGCCTCTTTCCCGGATTCAACGATGATCGGGTTGGCGATCTGCCACTGCTGCCGGGGGATATCGGTGCGCACCAAGTCGCCGTAGGTCTCCGGGCGCCGCGTACCGACCATGGCTTCCTTGAGCGTCGGCAATTTGTCTTTCAAAGCACCGGTCACCCAATACTCATAGCCCTCGTCAAGGTCGACCGTGGCCGTGGCAATGCCTGGGCGGTGGCCGGTATCGGCTCGAGCTTCACCATCGGGGCCAACGATTTGGGCGCGGCCGCGCAGCTTGCCAGGCAGATGCGGCAACCCAGCAAAGTTGGAGTGGACGCAGTAGATCTGATTGTCCATGGCGCGCGCGGCGAGCGAGACGGTGAGGAAGCGGTCGGTGGGTCCCCAGGACATGGTCGCCCAGAACAGGATATCGACGCCGCGCAGCGCGTAGATACGGGCGATCTCGGGGTAGTGAACGTCCATGCAGATCATGACGCCGATGCGGGCACAGTCGGTCTCAAATACTGGGTAGTCATCGCCCGGCTGGGTCCCGCCTTCGCCGGGCGCCAGGTGGGTCTTGCGGTAGTGCCCGATGACCTGGCCCTGGCGACCGAGCACAGTGGCGGTGTTGTAAATCAAGCCGTCTTTTTCGCGCTTGGGCCCGACCGGAATGATGTGGCAGTTGCCTTCCCGCGCGAGCGCCCGGAAGGGCGCCGTGATTTCATCCCAACGGTCAGCGGCTTCGGCGACGGTGGCCGAGTACGTGTCGGGGTCAGTGCCCAGGACGGCAAAGTACTCCGGCAAGAGGATGAAGTCGGGTTTCTCCGCGAGGGCCGTGCGTGTCGCGGCCTGCGCGCGGGCGAGATTGTCTTCAACAGTGACGATGCGGGACGGCAAGTATAGCGAGATGGTGCTGATGCGGACTGGGCGGCTCATGTTTCAGTCTCCTTGGTGAGGCGAGCGGGGCTGCTGGAACAGTTCCCACAGGGTGTCGGCGACAAAGCGTCCCAAATAAACATTGCCTTCCACCGATGGGTGACAGGTATCGCTGAACAGTACGTCCCGGCGGTCATCGAACTGGCGGCGAAAGAAGCCTTCTCCGTCAATCAGGTCGGCTTGCGCCTCGGCGGCGACGCGCTGCACAGCGCCGTTGTAACAGTCATAGAGCCGGCGCATGGCTGGCATATCCCCCGCTGTGACAAAGGGCGGGGAGTGCATTTTGCGCCGGTGGGTTTCGCCGGCCAGGCTGAGGTCGGCGGGGAACAGGCAGGGCAGGGTCATCAGGGCCGGGCGCGCGCCCGCCTGGCGGCACTGCTGGACGATGGTGTGCAGGTGATAGGCGTAGCTGTAGGGATAGAAAGTTTCTAGAGTCATGGGCCGCCGCTCGCCGCCGACGACCTTGGCGATGTCCCGTTCGCGAGGGTACTCGCCCATCACTTCCCAGGCGGTGGCATAGGCGCGCCCAGTGGTGTCGAGGTAATCGGCCGGGTTCTCGATAAACAGGTCGTTGCCCGCCACGCCAACGACCACCCAATCGGGCTCAAAGGTCAGCAAGCGTTTGAGCCGCATGAGGCTGTGGACGCTGGATTGGCCCTCGATTCCCGCGTTGATCACTCGCACGCGCTGAGCGCCGGCCAACTCGTCGAAGCGGCGCTGGGCCTGGGCCGGCCAGGGCCCCTCGCGGCCGGCGACTCCGAACACACACGAATCGCCCACGACCATGACGCGCATTTCGCCGTCCGGTTTGGCATGCGGGAACATTGGTCCGCGGAAGCCGTGCCGATTTATTTCATAGCCGCGTTCGGGCTCGGGCTCGGATAAGACTTCCCAGCCGGACGGTCCGCTGCGGTAATAGCCTGGCTTAAGCCGCCAGCCGCCCCGGTAGTCATAAACCTTGTAAGCCTGCTGCTTTGCGCCAATCACATTGTCCCAGTAGGCGCGGAACTGTAGGTGCTGTTCGACGGACACACGGTCACGGGCCGCCGGCTCGGCCTGGTGCCGAGCCAAGGTGACGTCGGCAATCTCGTTAAGCGTGATCAACGGCAAACGGCAAGCCGCGGCGGCCTCGAACAAGGCTGACAGCAGGTTATGCTCCGGGTCCAGCCCCATCAGGTGCCGTAGCGAACAGGCGAGCGCGAGGATGCGATCCGATTGGGCGGCGGCTTCCAGCTGACGGAGCAGATGCTGGCGCGCCTCGGCCAATAGGGCGCCGGCGGCAGTGCCGTGCGGGTCTAAGTCGGGCAGCAACGGCAGCGCCACTATCTCGACCAGGTCGTCAGCGACCATGTGCGGCTGCGGCGCTTCGCCACTGACATAGGTCTGGCAGGCCCACCGGGTCCCGTGGTTCATGAGTAATTGTGTCCAAGCGGGCTGCTCCGGCAGGGGCAGGGTGCCAGGGCCGCTGAAGGCGAGGCCCCACCAACTCACACGCGCCTGGGTATAGACCGCTTCGAGGGCATTCAAACCTTGATCGAGGGCCGGCAAGTCTGCCGCCGCCGGAAGATCCAGGACCGGATCGACGCCGTGTCCGGCCTGGGCCGAATGCCGCAGTGAATCGGCGCAGGCCACCGTGGCGTCGGCGCCGACACAGAATTGCAGCCGCTGGCCCGGTTTGGCCGCACCGACGATGCGCACGATGGCGGCGGCTTCGGCAGCGGACGACTCTGGAGCGAGGTCGGCATCAATTCTCAGGCAGAGCGCGGCATGGGAGCCCATCAGCAGTTTATTGGCGTCCCGGTGGAACCCACTGTTCCAACCAGGGATAGGCGCGCTCGCCGCTGAAGCGGTGATAGGGCGCGGGGTACTGAAACAACTCGCTGCGTTCCGCGACGCCGAGGCTTTGGTACACTTGCCGCACCGGCTCGTAATAGGGGTTGGGCGCGGTGCCTTCCAGGCTCACCAGGACGGGCCGAGGCGCCAGGGCGGCGACCACATCGGGAATGTCCAGCCAGGTGTACAGGTCGGGAATGTAATTGCAGAGACAGTCAGCGCAGACGCCGAGCGAAACGCGACGCAGAAAACTGTCGAAATAGCCGGCGATTACGGCCGCACGAATGCGCGGGTCGAGGAGCGCCAGGTACATGGTCAGCAGACCGCCCAGGCTGAAGCCAATGCAGCCCACCCGGCCGGCGTCGACATCCGGCCGCTGCACCAGGTAGTCCAAGACCCGCTGCGCGTCCCACACGCCGCAGCCGGCGTAGCTGCGGCCGAAAGCATTTTGCCAGGCGATCTCGGCGATGTGCCAGCTATATTCGTTGGCGGTATAGGGCTCGCGCTTTTGCGCCTGGTTGAAGTCCCGATTGTCGAGCGAGATCGTCAAGTAACCGCGGCGGGCCAGGTCGGCGCCGTAGGTGTCGTTGTAATGCTCACGCTCTTCAAGCAAGGCCTGCTGGTCAATATCGAGGGTCGTGGCGAGCAAACCGCAGACCCCATCTTTGCCGTTGGTGACGTGCCCGTGCAGACACAGCAGGGCGGCATAGGGGCCGTCGCCTTCGGGCAGGGTGACGATGACGGGCGCCCAATAGCCGGGCTCGGTCTGCAAAAAGAAACGTTCTCGCCGCAGCCCATCTTCCACACTCCGGCGGAACCCGGCCATTTCGGGTTGGGCGGGCAGCATCTGCGCCAGACCGAGCAAGTCGAAGACCTTTTCGCGGACCTGACTGGTCCAGGCGCGATAGGCGTCGGCGTGCGCATTGGCCGGGACAGCCAGGTGCGGCCGCTGCGTGCGGGCCAACTGCTGGAGCAAGAGGATCGGGTTGGTGTTGAAAGGCGGGACCGGATCTTCCGAGGTAGAGGACATCTCAGACCTCCCCAGCATTGCAGTAGCCGTTGTAGGTGTCGGTGTCCAGCTTGGCGGTGCTCTTCAGCAGGTCGAACAGGACGCGAATGGTATCGGCATAGGGCCGGGCACCATACCGATCCACGAAAAGGTCGACGGCCTCGCTGCCATAGGCCGCATAGAAATGATCCACCGCGGCCAGGAACCGCTGCTTTTTCTTTATCGTTCCGCCGCTATGGAAAAACAATGCTTCGAAGGCGGCCAAGATGTCCAGCATGGCCAGGCGCTGCTCGCCAAAAAGAAGCAAGTGCTCAAACTTCGCCTGGAGCGCGTGGTAGTGGCGGATTTGATCGGCGCTGCCCCCGGCCAAGGTGTCCGTGCCATACTGTAAATCGGCCAGCACACGCCGGCAACGGGCCAGCGCCAGCTCTTTAGGTGTGCGGTAGCCGCCGGCCTCGCGCAGCGCGCCAAAGATGCCGATTTGGTCATCGAACAGAGTCTCGGGCAGCAGCCAGCCACCACGCCAGTGGCGGCTGGCATCCTCGCCGGGGTAAACAAAAATGAGATCGTGGAAGATCCATACGCCCTGCTCGAGCGCCTTGAGCGCAAACGCAGAGGCCGGCCCAAAGTAAGCCTCCGCCCACGGCCAGGCCACGCGCGCCAGGTCAGCCTGCGGGTCTTGCAGCAGGGCGTCAAAGGCCAGAATATTGAGCTGCGCCTCGTGGTCCCAGGCACGATTGTGAAACGACAGCTGCTCGGTGCCGTAGGCGGCCCGATCAATGCGGGCGACGAGGCCGCGCACGCCGTGGGCGCGGCAAAGCCCGACCCGCTGCTGCAGGACCTCGGGATAGACGACAGGGAAGCGGCCAAGCCCGAAGTACTCTTGTCCCAGTTCCTCCTCGGCAATTTCGAACCGGCCGGCGAAAGCGCCCAGACGCGGATTGGTTTTCTGCAGTGGATTATGCCAGTCGCCGTGGTCGCATGCTTTTTGGTGGATGCGGACCAGCGGGTTCACCTGCTGGAGCATGTCCAACACGTTTTCCAGTTGACCGGCACCGCTGATGCCAAACATGCGCACGGAGATCTGGCGCTGATACTGCTTGCAAACGTCGGCCAGGGTGTTCAGAAGATGGACGCAGGCGGCATAGCGCTGTAAGTGGCGATCAGCGGCGGCCGGCAGCGCGGAAATATCCAGCGCAATGCTCTCGCCGGTCGTCACGACGATGCCGCCCAAATGGGGGATGGTCTCGAACAGCTCTTCGTATTTACCGCGCAGGAAGCGCTGGAAGGCCGGTGAGGTATAAGCCACTCGGCCCTCGCCATCGCCCAGCGCGGGATAGAAGTCGACCATATCGCACGGGAACCACAGCTCGTGGCACCACACGGCCGTTTCCAAGCCCAAGGCGTGGGCCCGGTCGCACAGGCGGTTGAACTTGGCGTTCTCGGCGTGGACCGTTTCCAGGCGGCGCGGCATCGAGCGCGATTCATTGACGCGCGGAAATTCGCGGTAGGTCACCAGGCTATCAATGGGGCAGCGGTCGGGCTGGTTGTAGTACGGGCCGATGAACTCGATATAGTTGATGTCTTGCCGCGCCGCCTCGTCCAGCATGCGCATGACGTAGGCCTCGTCAAAGGCTACATCCTGCTGGATATTGCAGAGGCCCCAGCCGCGCAGCTCAAAGGCGTTTGCCCCAGAAGGCGTCATCCGAGCACTTTCTCAAATTGGACCGACCAAGGCACCATCTGGCCGTCAAATTGGAGCGGAATACTCAGGAGATCCTGCGCGTCGCGTGTCAGCGGAACGGACACCGCATTCACCTGCCCGCTGAGGGGCTGATAAGGCGGGGGGCAGTGGATGATCAGCCGGCCCTGGCCAGCGGGCCGCATGGCCGTGCCCACCAGACGCTGGTGGCCGGGCTCCCAAGCCACGTGCAGCACTTCCACTCCGCCTTGGGAAACATGCAGGTCGGTGGACAGCAGCCACGGATGCGGGCGCAGCGGGCGGAGACAGAAGAGGCGGCCGCTGCGGGGAGGTACCGTCACTTCCAGTTCGGGGCCAGCGGCTCCCAAGAAGCGCGCCTCCCAATATTCATAAGCGAGGGTCTTGCCGGTAATGCCCAGCCGGGCCAGCGAAAGAGTAAAAGCCCGCTGCTCATCGTCCCAATTAATAAGGGAGACGATGTGCCAGCGATCCCAACTGGTCTCGACCGTCAAATCATAGAGGCCCGCCACGTCGCTTTCAAGCAAATCGAGCGGGCGCGCGGCCTGACCGTAAGGCGGCAGAATTTGTTTGAGCAGGGCGAGGCGTGCGGGCGGGATACGTTCAGGCGCCTCGCCGACGGTGACAAAACCGCCGCTATTCGCCACGATCATCAGCCGGACGCGAGCCTCTTCCAGGGTTTCTGGGCGATCAACCAGCCCGACCATGGCCGGGTCAGCGTCGTTGACCCAAAAACGGTTATGGCAGAAATAGCCCGCGGCCACGTTGCGCGCCACAGTCTTTACGTGCCTCCAGCGGCGGGCCGCGTCTGGGGTGATCATCGTGTTGCCGGCGCCGGCCTCAGCCGCGGTGGTCGTTGTCGAGCCCGGCGCATCGACCGCGCCCACGTCGAGTGCGATGCGGGCGCGGTCGATGAGGCCAATGAGGTTAAAGGTCGGCGACGTGTAGACGCCGATGACAGCCGCGCGGCCCAGGGTCTCGCGGATGAGGCGCGTCATCAGCCGGTCTGTTTCAAAGGGAAAAGCTAGCCTGCGGTCGTGAAACCGCACCTGGGCGGGACGCTCAATATCGAGGTCGATGCCGAGGCCAGTACCGTAGAAATCGAGCCAATAGAAGCCGGTGGAGGCTTGTTGGATCTGGCGCCACTGCGCGCGAAACCAGTCTTGGACCTCGGGCAATGTGATGTCGAGGAGGTAGTAGGGCACCCGGCACGCGCCCCACGACTCGGCGGCGACCTGGGCGGGTTGGCCCTGCGCATCCTGCGCCATCCACTCCGGATGCTCGCGGAAGACACCGGCGCACGCGCTGGCTTTGCCCCAGAACCCGCCATGCATAAAGTGCAGCCCCATCTCTGCCACCTGCCGACTGACGGCCGCTATCCCTTCCGGGAAGTTGCCCGGCCACGGCGTGTCTTCGCTAAAGGCGGCCTGGTTCTGCCAGACACCGCTGCCCAACGCCGAGATGCTAAAGGCCAGGAGCCCGGAAGCCTGCAGTTGGCGCGCGCCGCTGAGGATGAGGTCAGCAGTGCCATGGTCGGAGGTGGGGGTCCAGTTGGCGTACCATTGGTTGTATAAGCCCTGCAGTGTGGTGTGAAATTGGGGCTTGACGATCGCGACTACGCTGTCGGCGTAGGTTTCCAGCGCCGCCAGGGGGTCGCGGTGGGGCAACAGCAATAGGGATTCGAGTTCCAGCACATGGCCAGCCGGCATACGCAGGCCGCCATAGGCCAGGTTCGCACCGAGCGTCAATCGGCTGTCCGGCGTCCAACTACGTTCAAAGAGAATATTGGTCCGGCCAAAGCTCAGGTTGCCCAGTGCCAGGACGGTCGTGCCCTGCTGCAGCACCGTCACATCCTGGCTAAAGGGCAGGTCTTCCAACGCCTCGGCGAGCCCGACGGAGCCGCTAAAACCCTGGTGGCCCGAATTACCCAGCCAGCGCCAAGCGGCGGTCTCGGTGGCCGCGCAGGTCCAGGCCAGCAGTGGCAGGCGGTCCAGCTCGATGGCCTGGGGGAGAGGCCCGGCCTGCCCGGAAATGACCAGGCCGGGCCGGCCCGGGTACAGGTTAACCTCAACCGTTCCGGCAAGCCTGCCGGGCCAATTCGCCGGCAGGCGAAGCCGCGTGCCGGGTCCCCACATCTCCGCATAGCGGGGCGCTTGATCGACCACGATCTCACCCCGCACATCGAAGCCCCAGCCGAAGAACTGCTGCTGGCCGTTCCAGTGGCAGGTGAGGCCGGCGGCACTGACGGTGAAGGCCTGCCCGTTGGCGTGAAAGGATAAGGACTGTACCGGGCGCGCGATATCCGACATACGCTTACCCCACGCGGGCGAACGGAATGACGAACGGCGTGCGCTGGGCGGTGGTCTGCACCTCATAGGCCCAACCGCCGCTGCCATTACCGCGCCCGTGCGCGTCCGCGTGCGGCGCGACGCGCCAGCCGGGCGGCAGCGTGCCGATTAGCGACAACGCCAGGCCCGGTCGCGTCACCAGTTCGCCGTGCAATTGCTGCTGCTCGGCGTCAAAGCGCAGGTTTTCAACGATCCAGCCGCCCGTAAAGTGATGCGAGGCCGAGATGAGCCAGGGATGCGGCCGGCAGGCCTGGGCATGCACCACGGCCACGTCGGCGGGTGGGATGATGACCTCGAAGGCGCCCTGGAACTCGCCCAACCAGCGCTGCTGCCACCACTCCACGGCACCAAACGCCTGGCCAGGAAGCAGCCCCAGCCACTCCGGCTGAACCTGCACGCGCAGGACGTCGGAGGTCAAGTTGAATAGCGCCAGGGCAGGGCCGGCCCCCCAGTCGCTGTCCACGGGCAATTGCCAGATGTGCGGGCCGGAGTCGGGGGCGAGGTGCTCAAACAGATCCAGCGGGCGGGCCGCCTGACCATAGGCCGGCAGCAGGCGCCGGATGATCTCGAGCCGGTCGGGGGAGAGCCCGCTCAGGTCTTCGCTGACCATCAGGTGTCCCCCGCCAAAGGCCACGGCGGTGGCCCGCGTGCGGGCCTCGTTCAGCCCGCTGCCGGAGCCCACCTGGATCGAGTCGAAGTCATTGATCCAAAAGCGGCGATGCTTGTACCACAACGCCCCGCCGGTGCTCAGGCCGCGAGCATATGATTTGATTTCGGCCGGCCAGGCGCCGGCATGGCCGATGTCGGCCGCGATGCGCACTGAATCGGCATAACCAAGCTGGATGTTGGTGTGGCATGAACACGGTGCCAGGTGGCTCGCCTGGCCGGTGGCCTCGCGGAAAGTGGCATAGCTCTGAGCATACAGTTCGGCGGCCGGGTAGGCCGACTGGCGGGCCGCGCTCGCAATGAGCTCGAAGAAATCGAGCTTCCAATAGACGCAGTGCCAGTCCGCTTGCATGCGGTGCATTTCGCGCGCCCACTTGGCCTGGACCGCGGGCAGGCTGCCATCGAACAACCGTACTGGCCAGGGTTTTGAAGAATGCCCCGGCAACTGTCCCCAGACAGCCGCGTGGGTGAGGTACGGCTGCCCGTCGGCATCCTGGGCAAGCAGGGGCTGCACGTTCTCGACGCCCGGGCAGTTATCGGTAACACAGAACGGGCTGTACCAAAGCCCCAGTTCCAATCCCCGCCGGCGGATCTCAGCAGCCAGCCAGGGCATCCCTTCTGGAAACCGTTCGGGGTCGGATTCGTCCCAATAGCCCCAATTGGCGTCCGGCTCCCAGCCATGATCCAGCAACATCAGCCGGCGCATGGGCTGGGGATAGCTGGCGAACAGCTCGGCGACGGTTTCAGAGTTGCTCAGAACAAAATCGCGGTGGATGGCCGTTCGGTAGCTGTACCAAGTCATCATGCCCACGATAGGCGGGTCGTCGAAGCGCCGGCCGTGGTGGGCCTGCACATCGGCGGCATAGCGCTCGAGCAGCGCCAGCGGGTCTGCGGCGCTCATCCAGACCAGCACATCCAGCGGCGCCTCGGCGCCGGGCTCGACCTGCACGTCGAGCATTTGCCAGGCCGTCACCCGGTCTAGCCGGTGGCCGGCTGTTGCCTGCGGTGCGGCGTCGATTCCATTGTGGCCGTGACGCTGGCGCAAGAAACCCCACAGCCATGCCTGCCGCTGCCCGGCCTCATAGAGCACGGTCTGGAGGCTGCTGCGCTGGAAGGTGCCGTCCCGGTCTTGCGGTTCGCGGAGGTGCCCGCCGAAGATGAGGACGGAGGCGGGCGCCGGACTCAAGTCTGACAGGCGCTTGACCCCGCACCAGCCGCACTCACCGGCATCCAAAAAGACGCGCCAATCCGGCTGTGCGGGCTGCGGCAAGTCCGTAAAATGTATGCGCACATGCTGGAGCTGACATGGCGCGGTGCCGGTGTTGCGCACGCGGGCTTCCAAGCGGAAACCTGCGGCCAGACGTGACCAGGTGCCAGTCCAGACGAGGGGAGTGCCGGGCACGGGGATAGAAAAGGTGCCGCCCTCCGCAGCGAACTGCTGGGTAATCTCAGCCGCGGACGCTGCACCGACCTCGAGGCTGATGTGCAGCTGCGGCTTATCAAATGGGTTCATGAAGGTAGTGTCTCCAGAACGCGCGCCAGCATAGTATCGAAGGACACCTGCGGCTCGCCAAACCAGTCGCGCATGCGGCTCACGTCCGCGTACACCGAGTTTTCTAGGCCGCCGCTGGGCCGATCAAAAATCACCCGGCCCCGGCATAAGCCCTGCTGAATGGCCTCGGCCAGCTCACGCCGCGTCCAGACGTGTGGATGGCAGCAATTCACTAGCGCGGGGGGAGAGGCCACGCGGTCTGCGGCCTCACGCGTGACCCGTACGAAATCATCAAGCGCGATGACTTGAATGCTGCTGTCGGGGTTGGGGCCGAGCGACCGCGCGGCCAGGATGGACTCGGCCAATGAGCGGATGACACCCAGCGTGGCGCTGTTGGCGTGCGCATAGCGGACGTGGATGCCCTGACGGCCGCCCCGGTTGCAAAAGAAGTCAATGAGGCGTTCCTGGGCGTAGCGGCAGCGGCCGTAATCACTGGTCGGGCGGCAAGGGGCGTCTTCGGCCGGTGCGCCGGGTTGGTCGCCGTAGACGTTAATCGTGGAGCCGTTGACGATATTCGCAATGCCGGCATAGCGCTCCACCACCCGGCCCACGCCATAGAAATTCAGCTCCCACAGGCGATCGGGCCGGCTGGGCTCCCAAATCTCCAGGAACAATGTGTCAACGTCCGGCAGGGCGCGCGGGTCGTCCTGGAGTACGTCAAAGCGGATGGGATGGCAGCCGGCCGGGATGCGGCGATCGGGCGCGGCTTGATCTTCGAAGCGCGCGGCGCCGTAGACCGTCCAGCCGTTGGCCACTAAGGCGGCCGCCAGAGCGTGGCCGACCATGCCGGTGACGCCTAACACTAAGGCGGTGCGAGTAGTCATATTGGCTGCCAACCAGCGCGGCTTAGACAGCGTTCAATCACGAGGGCAGCCCTGCTGAACTGAAAATGAGTGGCTCGCGCGTGCGCTGAATGAGGGGCGACGGGGCAACGCCTGGGCGCCGGCTCATAGCCCGCCGGCCCTCTCGGTTGGGCACGCTAGCCCTTGACCCCGGTGATGACCACGCCCTGAATAAACTGCCGTTGAAACAGGAAGAACAGCAGCGCCATCGGCAGTGAGCTCAGCACACTGGCGGCCATTAAGAGATCGTAGCGCGGCAACTGGCCCACGCCGGCGGCGGCGCCGAAATTGGCCACGATCTGTGCGACGGTCAGCAGGCTTGTTTTTTGAATGTAGAGCAGGGGGCCAAAGAAGTCGTTCCAGGTGGCATTGAAGGTGAAAACGGCTAATACGGCCAGCACCGGCGCGCTCAACGGCACGATGACCCACAAGAAGAGCTGGAACGTGCTGCAACCGTCAATGCGGGCGGCATCGTCAATCTCGCGCGGGATGGTCAGCATGTACTGCCGCAGCAGAAAGATGGCCCAGGCCGAGCCAAAGAAGCTCGGCACGATGAGGGGCAGGTAGGTGTCGCCCCACTTCAGCACCATGGTGAACAAGGCAAAGAGCGGGATCATGGTTACCTGCGCCGGCAGCATCATGGTGGCCAGGACCGCAATGAACATGATGTTCCGATACTTCCACTTCAAGCGGCTGAAGCTAAAAGCAATGACCGTATTGGAGAGCAGCGTGCCGATCTCCACAAAGAACACGATGAATAACGAATTGAGGATATAGCGCCACAGGGGCCGATTGGCAGTGAACAGCACCTCCACGTAGTTGCTCCACACCCAATCGGTGGGCAGGATCGTCAAGGGTAGGCGCAGAATATCGGCCGGCGTTTTGAGCGAGGTCAGCAGCATCCACGTCCAAGGGATTGAGATGACGAAGGCGCCGACACCGAGGACGAGGTACGCCAGTGCTTTGCTGCCGAGGCTGCGCACACCGTACCAGTCCCACGGGCGGCTGGGCTTAGCTAAGAGGGGCTTGGAGGGGGTGATGGTTGACATGGCCGCCACCTAGTCCGGCGTGTCAGACGAATCCTGCGTGTAGTGCACCCAGGATGACGAGCTTTTGAAGACGATCAGGGTGAGCCCTAAGATAAACACGAACAGCACCCAGGCCAGGGCCGAGCTAAAGCCCATCCGGAACAGGTAGAATGCGTTCTTGTACAGGTAAGTCATGTACACCATCCCGATCTCGCTGGGGACACCCCAGTTACCGGGATCGCTGGTCAGGATGAAGAAGGAGGTGAAGGCCTGGCTGGCGCCGATGATGCCGATAACAAGATTGTAAAAGATGACGGGCGTCATCATCGGGAGGGTCACGTAGCGCAGTAGGTCCAGGCTGGTGGCGCCGTCGACCTTGGCCGCGTCGTACAGGTCCGTGGGGATGCTCTGCAGCCCGGCCAGGTTGATGATCATCGAGCCGCCCACCGTCCAAATGCTCATGACGATAAAGGCCGGAATGATCCAGGTAGGGCCGAACCAGTTGGGGCTCGGGATGCCAGCCGAATCGAGGAGGGTGTTGACCAGCCCAAAATCACGGCTCAGCAGGAAGCGCCAGAGCTGAGCATATGCGACGGCGGCGGTAATGGCCGGCAAGTAATAGATCGTCCGCCAAAAGGAGACGCCGCGCAAGTTTTGGTTGACCAAGAGTGCCAGCAGCAACCCCAGGACTAGCCCCAGGGGCACGCTCAGGCCGGCAAAATAGAGGGTGTTCCGAACGGCTTTCAAGAAGAGGGGGTCTTTGAAAATTTCGGCATAGTTGCCGAGGCCGTGCCAGCGGGGGGGATTGACGATGTCGTATAAGGTGAACGACCAATAGAACGAAACGATCATGGGGCCGATGGTGAAAAGCAGCATCCCCACCAGCCAGGGGGAGATCCACAACCAGCCTTCGAGGTTGCGCCGCGCATTCCGGCGCTGCCAGAATGGCTGGCGTGCCGCCGCAGGCAGTGGGACATTGGATGAGAGGGTGCTCACATCGGCCATCCTGGTCTCCTCGTGATAGCGCTCTCAGACAAAGAACATTCCGCGGAAGGGAAACTAAGCGCCCGCCCCTCTCGGCGATGGCGGTCGAGAGGGGGCGGGCGGTGGAAGGATTAGCCCGAGGCTCCCTTGGCGAGATCGGTGTTGATCTTGTCATTCACTTCGGTCAGGACATCCATGAGCGGGCGGGTCTCCTCGCCGTCCTGCACCAGGGTCAGTGCGGTGTTGGCATGGCCGATGGCGATCGAAGCGCTCATGAGCGGCGTGTGTGGGTATACCGTGGCGACTTCGAACGCGCGCTTCATCGCGTCAGGGTTGGGCACCAGGTTCAGGTCCCAGAATGGCTGCTGGGCGTCGGTGCGCGGCGAGAGGATGGGCGAGTTGGTCCAGTGCTCGGTGATGGGCAGTTGGCCCTCGATGCTGGCCAGGAACTTGGTCAAGGCCAGGGCTTCCGGCAGGTTCTTGGAGCCGGCCCAGGCATAGTAGGCGGTGCTGTGCCCGATCCCCGCCGCCTCGTTGCCGCTGGCGCTGACGGGCGAGGTGAAGAAGTTGAGCTTGAACTTCGCTTCGGGCAGTTGGTTGTTCAGTACCCATCCAAAGGCCCAGTCACCGCTGACCATCAGGGCGGTCTTTTGATTAATGAAGGCGGAATAGATGTTGAGCTGGTTGGTGCTGAGGGCGCCGCCCGAGGGGGAGACCTTGTCCTTCAGGACCATGTCCACGCAGCGCTGGGCCGCATCGACGAAGGCGGGTTCGGTCACGCGCGCGGTGACGCCGTCAGCCGACAGTAGGTCGCCGCCGTTGGCCACGACCAAGTCGCCCAGGCCGCTCTGCCACTCGGCGCTCATGGCCGAGCCCCACTTTTTGTCGGGGCCTTCACCCGAGGTCATAGCCGCGGCACTCTCGACGAACGCATCCCAGGTCCATTCAGCCTCGCCGTACTCGTGCGGCAGTTTGACACCGGCGGCGGTGAGCAGGTCTTCGTTGTAGATGGTGCCGGTCGTTTCGACCGAGAAGGGCACGGCCCACAGCGCTTCCTTGTAGGTATAAGCGCCCGTGGTACTGCGGACGAAGTGGGTCATGTACTCCTGCCACTCCGCGTCGGCGCTCATGGCCTCGGTCAGGTTGACCAATTGACCGCGGTACATCAGCGGCCAGGCGGCCGGCACGTTCGTGACGGACACATCGGCGGCGTTGCCGGCGGCCATGGCAATGGCTTGCTTGGTGTAATCGACCGTGATGGGTTCAAAATCGAGCGTGGGGTACTTGGCCTTCAGGTTAGCTTGCAGTGTTTTCAGCAGGGGGCCCTGCACCGTATCGTTGAAGCCTTCCGTTCCGTAAAAGCCAAAGGTCAGCTTTACGTTGCGCAGGGCCGGCGCCCCGGCCGTGACCCCTTCGGCGGGAGTCGGGGGCGCGAGAGTCGCCTCCGGCGCGCAGGCGGCCAGGGCTGCCCCGCTGAGGGTGATGCTGGCCATTCTTAGAAAATCGCGGCGGCTTATGTTCTTATCCATCGTTGCAATCCTCTCTCCTTGTGTTCCCATCCGGATGCGGCCAGCAGTGGTTGGAGCAAAAGATACATTAGGCTGTCGCTCGTTGGACTCCCCTCAACTGTGCGGGTCTGACGTTCGGTTTCCTGCCAATCTCAATTAGGTGGTGTGCAGCACGCGCGCTGCCGCTCGACTAAGTCGATACCGCAGGAGGCAAACCATGCAGGAAGTTTTGAATAGCACCATACGTAAGTTGGGATTACGTGGTTAGTATTGCATAGTTATTTTTAGAAGTCAATGCTTGACAGCCAACTTTTACTATAATAAGCTAACTCAGAAACATTTCTCGACATAAGTTTTCGAAAACTTTTGATAGGTGTTATTCAGAACTTCTGCGAACGGCCTGCATGCCCAGCCGTGGTGAAGCAATAACGCCCGACACCTCTGTTATATGTTTGATGCACATGTTCACCTCTGGCGCGCGGGCGATGAAGGCTTCAGCCCAGAGTTTGGGCCGCCGCCCGACCTGGAGGCCTCTGCGGAGCATCTCCTGATGCTGATGGACCAGAACGGGGTCGAGCGAGCGGCGCTCATCCAGCCCGGCTGCTATGGTTTTGATGCGAGCCTGCTGGCCGACCAAGTACGGCAGACGCCCGACCGCTTTGTGGGCCTGGGGATGGTGGATCCGCGCCAGCCCGACGTGGCCGACCGGCTGTCGTACTGGGTGGAGAGCCGCCACCTAGTGGGCATGCGGGTGCTAGGCCGCTGGATCGACGCGGCCCATTTGCAGGACTTGTGGCGGCGGGCGGCTGAGCTGCAGGCCGCGCTGGCGTTTTTGACCGGCCCGATCGACCTTGAGCCGCTGGAACAACTGATTAGCCGCCTGCCGGCGACACCGGTCATCATCGATCACCTGGCGCATCGCCGCCTGGACGACCGGGCGCACTGCCAACAACTCCTCAACCTGGCCCGGTATCCGCAGGTTTACGTCAAAGTGTCCGGCCTCTATGTGCTTTCGCGCCAACCGCACCCCCACGCCGATGCCGGCTGGCTCATCCAAGAGGTTATTCAGGCCTTTGGCGCGCAGCGGCTGATGTGGGCCACCGACTACCCGTATATCGTGGATACGGACGGCTACGGGAACTGCCTGGAGTGGTTTCACCACGTCCTGCCGCATACCACCCAGGCCGAGCGCGATTGGATCTGCGGCCAAACCGCGAACCGCCTCTGGCCGACGCCGGGCGGGGACACGCCTCACCCCAACCCTTAGGAGCATACCCCCTGTGAAAATCGACAAGGTTGAAACCTTCTTAGTCGAAGCCGGCGCTCGCAACTGGCTCTTTACCAAGATTTATACCGACAAAGGCCTCACCGGGATTTCAGAGACCACCATCAAGCGCAAAGAGCGAACGCTGAAAGCCTCGGTGGAGGAGTTGACGCGCTACCTGATTGGCAAAGACCCGACCTGTATCGAGGACCACCTCGAGAAAATGTATCGCGATGCCTTTTGGGTGGGCGGCACGATGCTCTCCTCGGCCATCAGCGCCGTTGAAGCCGCGCTGTGGGACATCCTCGGCAAGAGCGTGGGCCTGCCCGTCTACAAGCTGCTGGGCGGTCCCACGCGCGACAAGCTCCGCGTTTACTGCTGGATTGGCGCCGGCCGCGACGCCTCGCTGGCGGCCTGGCAAGAGGCCGGCCTGGCCGCCAAGGAAAAGGGCTTTACGGCGGTCAAGATCGGCATCTTGGGCGGCACCGCTTACGGCGGCGAGAAAGAGACGGAAGGCCTGTCGCCGGCCATTATCAAGACGGCGGTCAGCCGCCTAAGCGCCGTGCGCGAAGCCGTGGGTTGGGACTTTGATATTGCGATTGACCTGGGCGGACGGCTGAACGCCGCCAACGCGATCCGCTTGATCTCGGCGGTTGAAGATCTGGACCTGCTGTTCGTGGAAGAGCCGTTGCCGCCCGAGAATATCGACGCGCTGGCAACCGTCGCCCGGGCCGTGCGCACGCCCCTCGCCTCCGGCGAGCGGCTCAACACCAAATACGGCTATCGCCAGCTATTAGAGAAGCAGGCCGTCGCGGTGCTGCAGCCGGACATCTGCAATTGCGGCGGGATCATGGAAGGCAAAAAGATCGCGGCCATGGCCGAAGCCTGGTATGTGCCCGTTGCGCCCCACAACCCGAATGGCCCAGTGGCCACCGCCATGACGGCCCAGGTGGCGGCGTCGATCCCGAACTTCTTGATCATGGAAACCGTGGGGGCCTTCAGCCCGGAGAAGGAGCGCCATGAGGAAATGGTGCTTGAAACCCTGAAGATCAAAAATGGCTACCTGGAGCTGCCTACCCGGCCGGGCCTCGGCGTCGAGCTGAACGACGAGGCCCTCGCTCGCCATCCGTTTGTAATGAGCGACGCGCGGCGCCAATGAGCGCGCGCGGCGCGGCAGGTCCGGCGGCCACGCCCCGCCGGCGCATCGGTTGGCTCGCCGATTTGGAGACGCTGGCACATAACCCGGAGCGTCTGGCTCGGCTGCAAGACCAACTTGGCATTACGACCGTCTGGCTCGAAAGCGGACGGTACCATACGGCGGGCTATCGCCTGTCGGAGGCGGCCTGGGCGTCGAGCCCGTTTCAGGACTGGCGTACCCAGCCAGGCCTGGCGCGGCACCGCCAGATCCGCCGCTTGCCGGAGACGTCCTTCCCGGTGCTGCCGGGCATCCTGGCCGGTGCCGATGAGGCTGACTTGCTGGCCGTCATAGACAATGCCGGCCGGCTCGGCATCGAGCTGTGGGGGCACCTGGGCTTTTGGAGTTACGGCGGTATGGTCTACCCCGACTTGGCGGTCCGTGACCTGGCGCAGTGTGAAATCCCCAGTACCGAGGATCGTTGGGGCGCCTGTTTCTGCCCCAGCAAGGACGCCCTCAACGACTGGCTGGTGACGTGCGTCCGGGACTGCGCGGCGCGTTACCCGCTCCAGGGGATGGAAGTGGATCATGCCCGCTATATCCCTCCACACAGCCTGCCCAACCTGCTGACGTGTGCCTGCCCCGACTGCGCCCGCCAGGCGGCCGTCTGGGGCATTGACGCCGCCGGCCTGGCCCAGCACTTCCGGGCGGCGTTGGCACGGATGCAGGCTGCGCCGGCGGGCGACATCGCCGCGGCGCTGCAAACGGACGGTACGCTGATCGACGCCATGGATACCCTGGTGCACGAACAGGCGGCCAGCCGCTGGTTTACACTGCGCGCGCGCTACCTCACGACGACACTCGAAAAAGCGGCGGTGGCCGCGCAACAGAGCGCCCCTCGTCCCTTTGATTTCGGCATTGACGTTCTGCCGCCCTCGGTGGCGCTGCTGACCGGGCATCACTATGCGGAGCTGGGCTGCCTGGATTACTTCACGGGCGGCTTCGGTTACATCGGCTGGGAGCGGGCCGGGGTGAGCACCGCGGTGGTATGGGCAAAATTTCTTCTGGCGGGCTGGCCCGAACTCGACGAGGCCTTCGTTATGGCACAACTCCTGCGGCTGGCGGGCTTGGCGGGCTTGCCGCTGGCCGAGCCGATGAGCGTGCTGGAAAAGCCGCCGGCGCTGCTGTTGGCCCAACTGGAAGCCCGTGAGATTGAACGCGCGGCGGCCATGCGCCCGGCCGGTATGCCGGTCTATCCGCCGGTGAGCTTGCCGGCCATCGGCGCCGATGGCCTGGCGATCGTGAGCCGCGCGGTGGCCGAGCACGGCCTGGATGGGGTGATTGTGGCCGGCCTGGAAAACCTGACGCCAGACCAAGACCAGCGGGTGGCCGAGGCGCTGCGGCCCCTGGCCCAATGAGATCGCGGAGACTTCATTATGAAAGTTATGGTGACGGGCAACCTGGGCTTTGTGGGTGTAGGCATGGTGAGCACCTTGCTGGAACATGGCTATACCGTGGTTGGTTTTGATCGGCAGCCGGCGCCCGACCAGCCGGCGGCGCCCAATTTTCGACAGATCACGGGCGATATCACCAACCTCGAAGCCTTGCAAGCCGCCCTGGATGGCTGCACGGCGGTGGTCCACTCGGCCATCGGCACGCGGGTGCGGGATGTGGACGTGCTGGAGTATGGTTTGGCGCGGGAAAAGATTGACAATACCAATCTGCTGCCGTTCCGGATCAATGTGGACGGGACGTACAACCTCTTTGAGGTGGCCCGGCAGATTGGTATCCGCCAGGTGGTAAACATCAGCAGCGCGGCGGTGGTCTACGATCACATTATTGATCGCAGCGGCCAGATCCAGGACTACCGCGTGACCGCCGACTCGCCGCCCAATTTCCGCAGCCACTACGGCCTGACGAAGTGTCTGCAAGAACAAATCGGCGACTTCTATGCGCGTGAGCATGACTTCTCGGTGATTACTCTGCGGCCGTGGTGGGTGGTGGACGGCCCGGCGCACAAGAACCGGCTGGGCGTCGATTTGACGCTCGATGTGCACCCGCTGAGCCCGGCTGGCCTGTGCTGCCGCTCGGATGTGGGCGAAATGGTGCACCTGGCCTTGCTGCGTCCTGACATCCGGACGGATGTTTTCTATCCGGTCACCGGACCCAACAGCGAGCGTTATTTCGACATGGCCCATGCCGAGCAAGTCTTGGGTTGGCGCCCGCGCTATCGCTTTGAGGAACTGGCCCACACCTGGCAGGGGGCGCGCGCGGTCACATGAAAGTCCTGGTGGCCGGCAGCCGGGGCTACTGCGGTCGGGGCGTGGTGCAGGCGCTGCGCCGGCATGGCTGGCCGGTGGTTGGCTTTGATGTCCTGCCGCTCGAAACCCTGCCGGCCGACCCGGAGCATGTGGAGTTCAGCGGAGATATCGGCGATGTGGACTTCCTGGCGCGGGCTGTGGCCGGCTGTCAGGGTGTGATCAACGCCACCGTTTACCGCCCGAGTGACCCGCGTTTGCGGGCTGCTCTGGCACCAGGCAGCCCGCTGGAGACGGCCGATATTCTGCAGCAGCGGATCAGTGTGACTGGCACCTTTAACTTGCTGGAGGTGGCCTGGCAGAGCGGCGTGCGCCAGGCGGTGCTGCTCAGCAGCGGTCGGGTGGTCTGGGACCACTTTGTGCGGCGTGATCAGTCGGCGGTCGCGCCAGGCTGGCAGGCCACCGCTGAGACACCGTTGAACTACAGTGATGCGTATGGCCTGAGCAAGCACTTGCAGGAACTGGTGGGCCGGCACTTCGCCGCCGTGCACGGGATGGCGGTCACCATTTTCCGCCCGTGGTGGGTGGTCGATGGCGGCCTCGATCGCAACCGGATGGACGAGCCGCTGGCGGCGGACACGGTGCCGCTCTCGCCGGCGGGCATGGTGGACTACCGCGATCTGGGTGAGGCCTGCTACCTGGCGCTCTTACACCAACGCCCCGGCGCCGAAATTTACTATCCGGTCGCCGGCCCGGGCTGCGACGACCATTTTGATGCGGCCCGTCTGCGGCGCGACCTCGGCTGGCGGCCGGTCTATACGTTTGACCACCTGGCTCCACCTAATCTACCCCGGCCGATGTGCTCTGATGGAGGCCTGGTGTGATCAAGTACGACTACGAATATGATCTGATCAATCAGCCCTACCTCGCGGAGATCATCGACTTCACCAGCGGGTGGACGCACCAATCTTTCCGGGTGCCTACCTCAGCCCATCAACTCCAGGGCCTACGCATTAAGCTGAGCCGCCTGGGCCACCCGGGCCCGGTGGAAGTGCGGTTGGGACGATCACCGGGCAGCCAGGATCTCGCCCAGGGAACGATCGACCCGGAGGCCGTGCTGCCCGTGTTCGAACTGTGGACCGGGTTTGATTTTCCCCCAGTGCCCGTTCAGGCTGGCGAGATCTGTTTCCTCAGCCTGCGCGTCGCCAGCGGCCGGCAGCCGTTGGAGGCCTACCGATTGTACGGGCCGAATATTTACGACCATGTGGGTGGGCCCGAGAGCGTGCAGCTCCCGTACTTTTGGAATGAAAGTGTTTCGCAGGCCGACGATTTGCCCATCCCGCTGCCGGCCGACTACCGGGGCGCGGCTTACCCGAACTATCCCGACGGCGAGCGTCGCCGGGCGGATGGCAGCCTGACCTGGAGCCTCTCATTTCAAATCCTTACCGACGGCGATGCGCCGGAGGCCACGTCCGGGGCGCAGCCCTTTGAGTTTGCCCGGCAACTACTGGCCCCGCCGTTTACCGAGTGGGTGCTCCTGCGCGACGTCGAGGCGCAGCCTGGGCCGCAGACGGTAGTGATTGACGACCGCTGGGCCTTGGTCACCGATGCCGCCGAGCCCTCGCCCGTGATGGAACAAGCGCTCATCGAGCTGAGGACCTTCTTCCAACGCGTGCTCGACGTGCCGCTAGCCGAGGCGGGCGGCACAGCGACTATCCAGCTCGAGATTCGTCCCAAGGCTGACCTTCCGCCGGGCGAGGAAAGTTTTCTGGCCCGCATCCAACCGGACGGCATCCGTCTGAGCGCCCGGCATGAACGTGGCCTCTTGCGCGCCGTTTACTGGCTAGAGGATAGCCTGTTGCTGCAGCGGGCGCCCTTCCTCGAACCGGGTGAGTATCGGGTGCAGGCGCGCTACAGCCCGCGGATGGTGCCCGGCATCTACCCCGCGCCCGCCTATGCTCAACTGTTCGATGGCGAGCTGTGGACGGCCGGCTACATGTGGCGCCTGTCCCGCGCCGGCTACAACGCCATCTACCTGCAGGCTAACATGGAGGATTTTGTCGAGGCCTCCGCCATCTTCCCGGAGATGAATGACCCGCGGGCCGCGGCGGCGATTGAGCGCCTGCGCCGCATCACCGAGCTCGGCGCGGCTTATGGCGTGGACGTGTACGTCGATCTGAAAACCGGCTACCGCCGGAAGTTTTCGGAGGCGGTCTACGAGCGCCGACCGGAGGTGCGGTCGTATGCGCGCTTTGGCAATTACCCCTGCAGCGGGCAGGAGAGCGTGCTGGAATTCTATACCGAGACCGTCACGCACGTCTTTCAACGAGCGGAGAAGCTCAAGGGCCTGATCGTGATTTACGACACGGAAGGCTTCTTCTCCTGCTTTATTCACAACCAGCAGCGCCAGTGCCCGACCTGCAAAGATCAGCCGGTGGTTACGCTGGCCACCCGGCTGTTTGAGGCGCTACTGAAGGGCATCCGCGCGGGCAATACGGCCGGGGAGCTGATCCTGTGGTCGTATTTCTGCGACGAGCCCTGGAACTATGACGTCATCCGCGCCATGCCCGCGGAGGCCAGCCTGATGGCTTGCTTTAGCCAGTTTGGCGAGCTCGACCGCTTTGGGGTTCGGGTGCGCACGGACGACTATTCGATCTGCTCGGAAAAACCCAGCGCCTATTTCCTTAAGCTGCAAGCGCTGGCCAAGGAAAAACAACTGCGCTTTCTGTGCAAAACCGAAGACACGTTTGGCCAGGAATTCGTCTCGACGCCGTACACGCCCTGCCTCACCCAGCACCAGCGGCGGTGGGACGAAGTGAGGGCTTCCGGCGTGGACGGCTTCTTATCCCAGTATGTACACTTAGGCTTTATGCCGGGACCGTGCGCGGACCTGATGCGGCAAAACGCGCTACTGGTCGAGAATGAGACTCAGCCGCAAACGCTGTCGGCCGAGACCAAGCTGCGCCGCGTGGCGACACTCCACGCCGGCGCGGCGGCGGCAGAGCTGGTCATGCTGGCCTGGGAGGCGTTTAGCCGCGCGCTGCGTGATTACTTCCCGTACACCTGGGGTGTCTGCCGCTATCCGGGCCCACTGCAGGCGGCCCCGGCCCAACCGTTCTACCTGGACCCGGCGCGGCGCGTGCCCAGGTCCCGCGCGCGCGGCTATGTCAAGGACTTGAACTGGACGGGCATTGACCCGCGCTTTCTGGTTGACCCCGACCAGACGTGGGACGCAGCCCTGGTATCCAGGTGTCTGCAGGGTTTCGTCAGCGACTACGCGGAAGGGCTGCGATGGCTGGAGGCGGCGCGGCGCATCTGCGCGCCGCCCTATCAGGCGGTGGTGGACCAGGCCCTGCGGATTGCCCGCACCCAAAGGCTGCAAGCGCAGTCCTTGATGCATCTGATCGAATTCTTCCAACTGCGGGAGGCCGACGCAATAGCCGGCTCGGACGCACGCACCGGCGCGCTGATCGCCGTGTGTGAGGCCGAACGCGAGACTGCCGCTGCCGCCCTGGCCATTTGCCGCCAGGATTCGGTCATCGGTTTTACGTGCGAGGGCGCGGGCAACGTGCGCGGTGGCGCCTTCACCCCGGTCGCCATCGAGCAAAAGCTCACGGGGCTGGCCGGGACCCTCGCCGCGCTGTGCCAGCGGCGCCCTGGAAGCCGCTAAGCATGGCCACCGACCTGAAGATTGGGCTCGTCGGCCTGGATACCTCGCACTGTGTGGCATTCACCCAAATCCTACAGGGTGAGAATGCCCCTTACCACGTGGCGGGTGGGCGCGTGACCGGCCTCTTTGTGGGCGGCTCCCCGGCGCTGGCCGTGTCGCGCGAGCGCGTACAGGGCTTCAGCCAGGAATTACAGACGGGTTATGGTCTCCCGGTCTACGACAGCCTGGCCGAGCTGGCGCAGGCCGTGGATGCGCTGATGCTGCTCAGCGGCGATGGCCGTCAGCACCTGGAACAATTCCAGTCCATGGCCGTGGGCAAGCCGGTGTTTATCGATAAGCCGCTGGCCACTACGACGACCGAGGCCCGCGCCATCCTGCAAGTGGCGGCGCAAACTGGTACTCCGGTGATGTCGTGTTCCTCGCTGCGCTTCGCGGATGGCCTGGCCGACCCCCTGCCGCCGGGCGAGCAGTTGTTGGCCTGCGAGACCTTTGGGCCGGCAACCGTTCTGCCCGACTTTCCGGGATTGTTCTGGTACGGTGTCCATGGGATTGACAGCTTGTTTGCCTGGATGGGGGCCGGCTGCCAGCGGGTGCGGTGCCTGACGCACGCGTCCATGGAGGTCGTGGTGGGTGAGTGGCCAGAGCGCCGCCTGGGCGTGTTCCGGGGCACTCGATTGGCGACGAGCGCCTTTGGCGGCGTGCTGCACACCACCGAGCGGGTGCATGGCCGCCAGGCGCGCAATGACCCACCATTTTACTTTCGGCTGATGCAGCACGTGCAGGCGTTCTTCCTTAGCCGCCGCTCGCCGGTATCGGCCGAGGAAATGTTTGCAGTGATTGCCTTTATTGAGGCCGCGCACGAGAGCGCCCAACGGGGTGGGGCGGCGGTTGAGCTGGCTCTGCTATAATCGCCACTTCCCCGTTGTCACAAGACCTTTGGTTCGACGAATTGAAGCATTGGAGAGCAATTCACAGATGAAACGGGCACCCCGTCCGAGGGTGGTGGTGCAGCCGCAAGTTTACCAGGGCCTGCAACGCGGCATCGACCAGATGGTCGGGGCCGTTCGTCCCACGCTCGGTCCTTTGCCGCGCCTGGTGGCGATCGAAGCGAATCCGCGCAGCAGAATGCCGGAACTGGTTGACAATGCCGGGCTGATCATGCGCCGGATCGTGGCGCTGCCGGAGCGCGACGCGGACATGGGCGCGATGTTTGTGCGCCAGATGGTGTGGCAGGTGCACGAGAAGGTCGGCGACGGCGGCGCGACCGCAGCCGTTTTGTTTCATTCCATTTTTCGCCAGGGCATCAAGCATGTCGCTGCCGGGGGGAATGCGATGCGGCTGCGGACCTTCCTAGAACAGGGGCGGCAGCTCATCCTCGATGCGCTGGAGGTACAGACGCAGCCGGTACGGGGCAAGCACCAGCTCGGGCAGGTGGCGGAGACCTTGTGCCAGGACACGGCTTTGGCCCAAATGCTGGGCGAGATCTTCGACATTATTGGCGAATATGGCCGGCTCGAGGTTCGCCCCGGACGCGGCCGTGCGCTGGAACGTGAATACCTGGAGGGCGCCTACTGGCGCAGCAGCCTGTGCTCGCGTGAGCTGCTTAGCGACCGCACGCGGATGCGCAGCGAACTGTCGCTGGCCGCGATCTTGATTAGTGACTTGACGCTGGAAGAGCCTCGCGATCTGATCCCGGTACTGGAAGCGGCGCAGCAGGGCGGGGCGCAGTCCTTGCTGGTGCTGGCCCAAAAAATCTCCCCTAGTGTTATTGCACTGCTGCTGTCGGCGAACCGCGAACCCGACAAATTCCTCGCCGTCGCGCATCTCACTCCCGGGGGCACGCAAGCGCAGCAGACGGCCTATATGGCTGACCTGGCGGTGCTGACGGGCGGACGCACACTCTGCCGGGCGACCGGAGAAACCCTGCACAGCTTCCGGCCGGCCGACCTGGGGCACGCTCGCCGCGCTTGGGCCGAGCCGGAGCACTTTGGCATCGTCGGCGGTCGGGCCGATCCCCGCCACCTGCGGGCGCATGTCGCCCACCTGCGCGCGGCGGCCCAGGCGGACCAGGACGCGTCCGCCCTCAGCGAGCTGCGGCAGCGTATCGGGATGCTGATGGGCGGCACCGCCAGTCTGATGATCGGCGGGGCGAATGAAACCGAAATCAACACGCGCATCGGGCGCGCCGAACGGGCCGCCCAGGCGCTGCGGGCGATTGTCCGCGAGGGCGTTGTCCCGGGCGGCGGCGCAGCGCTGCTAGGGTGCCGGGCGCTTTTGAAGCGCCAACTCGCCATAAGTCGTGATCTGGATGAGCGCGCCGCCTCTCAGATTCTGGGGTCTGCCGTAGAAGTGCCCTTTCGGACGATTCTGGCCAATGCGGGTTATGAGCCTGGCCCGGCCCTGGCGGAGATAGACCGCGCCAGCGCCGGCCCCGAGGGGCAGTGCGGCTTTGGCTTTGATGTGCGCAGCGGCCGGGTGGTGGACATGTTCGCGGCCGGCATTACCGATGGCGCGGGCGTGGTCATGGCCGCCGTGCATGGCGCCGTCGCGAGCGCGGCACTGGCGCTTACCACCGACGTTCTGGTACAGCACCGTAAGCCTGAACAGCGGGTGAATCCATAGGCGCGCATGACGACCCAAGCACCGGTGCAGGATGTTCCGTTCGCCATCGCCGCCTCGCCGCACTTCCGGCAAGATGGTGTGGCCTTCTGCGCCCGCGCCTCCGGACTGTACCGGACAGTCGATGGCGGCCGCACCTGGGTCCCGGCGCTGACCTCGCTGAACTTACGCGAGCCGGTGCCCACGCTGGCCCTGGCTTTCGCGCCGAGCTTTTCCGCCACGGGCACGGTGTTTGCCGGCACGCCGGGCGCCGTGCTGCGCTCGACGGACGGGGGAGAGACATGGAAGGTGCTGCTGCTGCCTTTTCGGCCGGCCATGGTGTCGGCGTTGGTTGTTTCGCCGAACTTCGAGGAAGATGGGGTGGTGCTGGCGGGCACGGTCGAGGACGGCGTCTTTCGCTCGGGTAACCGGGGGGAACATTGGGCGGCCTGGAACTTCGGCTTGCTGGACCTGAGTATACTGTGCCTGGCCCGGTCGCCCCACTATGCGCAGGACGAAACCCTGTTGGCCGGCGTGGACAGCGGCATTTTTCGCAGCACTAATGGCGGCCGCGCGTGGCGGGAGGTGCCCTTCCCACTGGAATGGGCACCGGTGATTAGCCTGGCGCTGGCGCCGAATTATGTGCAGACGGGCATCATTCTGGCCGGCACCGAGGCCAACGGTGTGTTTATCAGCCGCGATGATGGCGAGACTTGGGCGCCGCTGGGCGCGGGCCAACTGTCAGGGCCCATCAACACGCTTGTGCTCGCGCCGGACTTTCCAAAGCGGCCCCACATTCTGGCCCTGGCCGGGACCAGCCTACGGATCTCGCGCGACGGGGGCCTAGCGTGGATTGCCTGGAGGAAGCGCGCCGAAGGCCCGTACCTGTGCGTCGCGGCCGGTGAGGGTATTCATGTGGGCGCCCCACTATTGGTGAGCCTGGACACGGGGATGGCGCGGATCTAACGGCGCAGGCTATCAAGGATGAGGCAGGGCAACGGGTCACAGACGACTACTTTTGACAACTAATGTCGCAAGATCACCAATGCAGCTGTGGAGGTACGGTCCAATGCGAATCCCGGCCGCCATAATCGATGATGTTACTGATTACTTGACGACCGTCAGATCGGGTGTATGATTTTTTGACCCTACTTATGATTGAACATGGCATAAGTCCATAAATGAAACGCCAAACTGATCGAAGCATCTCCTTTATACGCGATATCAGCCGGTCCGAAGTGTTGGATGTGGTGCGCCGTGAGCGGCTCATCTCCCGCAGCGAATTGTGCGAGGCAGTCTCGGTCAGTCGCGCCACGGTATCGGGCATTGTCGCCGACCTGCTGGCGATCGGTCTGCTCGAAGAAGTCGGCGTGGGTCCCTCCACCGGTGGGCGCCGACCCATCAAGCTTTCGTACCGCCCGGCCAGCCGCAAGGCCGTGGGCATTGTCATGTTCAACAACCGCATTCAGGCGGCGCTGACGGATATGGAGGGGGAGGCTCTCAATTACTTGGAGATGCCCCTGGAAGGGCTCTCGGCCGAGGCGATGTTGTCCACCATGAAATCGGCCGCCCAGCAGATTCTGCGCGGGGTTGCGCCGGAGGAGTTGCTGGGCATTGGAGTGGGGGCGCCGGGCATTGTGGATTTTGAGAGCGGCATCATCGAAATCAGCATCGGCACCCCCTGGCTCGAAGGCGGCATCCCAGTCAAAACGTATCTCGCCGAGGCGCTCGGGCTGCCGGTCTACGTCGCCAACCGCAGCCGGGTGGCCGCGTTGGGCGAGAATCTCGCTGGCGTGGGGCGCAACGTCTCCAACCTGATCTACTTCGTCCTTGACCAGGGCATCGTCGCGGGCATCGTGATTAACGGCGATCTGTACCTCGGCTCGGGCTCAGCGGCCGGCGAGATCGGGCACGTCTCCATTGAGCCCGACGGGCCTTTGTGCCGCTGCGGCAATCGCGGCTGTTTGCAGATGTATGCTTCTGAAGAGGCCATCCTGGCGCGGGCCCGCGCCGTGGCGCGCGAGGAAGTGACCAGCCTGCTCTGGCAGAACACCGATGGGCGCGTGGAACGGTTGACGACCGACTTGGTGATTGATGCGGCGCGGCAGGGCGATCCTTCGGCCCTGGCCGTGATGAACGAGGTCGGCGCGAAGGTGGGGTTCGCCATTTCGACGCTGATCAACTTGTTCGATCCGGAGATGGTGGTGTTGGGCGGGGCGATTGGGACGAAGGCGGGCGACTTGCTGCTGAAGCCGGCCACGCGCGAAGCGCAGGTGCGCGCCCTGCCGCGGGCCTTCCAAAAAACTCGCATTGTGACGGGCACCCTGGGTACGAATGCGATTGCGATTGGGGCCGCCGTGCTGGCGATCAAGAACACGCCGATCAGTATGATTTTCGAAGGACGCCCGGCAACCCTAGACGGGCCCCCGGCCGGGAATGGCAGCCTGGCCGCCGAAGCGGCGCCAGTGGCCCCCGTGGCGGTGAGTTAAGGCCGGCGGGCAGCGGCAGCGGCCGCCTAGGGCGGCGGGGTGCGCCCCATGAGGTTGGCCAAGCCATTGGCCGCCACTCGGTTCGCCAGCAAGGCGCACAGGCTGCCTGTAAACAGCACCCAGGGCAGCGCCAGCACGGTGCTCAGCAGGCTGAGCGCGGCCAGCATTACCGCCAGCGCGAAGCAGCATCCAGGCAGCCGCAGGTAGATGAACGCACTGAGGCGGAGGGCCTCACGCACACGCGGCCGCTCCATCTCGAGCATGAGCGGCAGCACAAACACCTGCAGGAGCAGCCAGGTGACTAAGAGCATTGGCAGGCAGGCTTGGAGAAAATCCGCCCACGACTGCTGCATCCGGCCGTAAAAGATATAACTGCCAGCCAGGGTTAAGAGCACGAAGACATTCAAGACGGCCCATCGGCTGGCTGGCCACCAGTATTGACGAAAGCCCTCAAAGAAGGTTCGCCAGGAAACGCGTTCGCCATAGACCATTTGATGGGTCACGTAGGTGAGGCCCGCCGCCGCCGCCGGGGCGGTTACGATCGGGAGCGTGAAAACGACCCACAGCACGTTGACCATGATCAACTCAAGCGCTGAGTCGTAAGCGGCAAGCAGAGTTTTCCACAGAAGATTTCCACAGGCCATACGTCTGAGCGTAGCGCACCCGCCCCACTTGGTCAAGCCGACGCGCGCAATGTTGGCCAGCCGTAAGCTCAAGCTGCCGTTGAGCTCATTTCCACACGCATGCAGGAGGCTGTCATGACCGTACACCACGCACTCAAGCTGCCGGGCCGCTTTTACCGTGCCTATCCTCCCGAGCAGCCGCTGGGTTACGCCACCGACGCCGTCGAGCTTGGGCTGCACGAAACCATGTTCCTGCTGGTGGATGTCTACGGTAAGGGCTTTGATGCCGACCAGGCACTGGGCCAGGCCGATGCGTTTTACACGCGCGCCGTGGAGGCGGCCCGCGACACGGTGATTACCCGCATTCTGCCGGCCAAGCAAGCAGCCAAAGCAGCGGGCTTGCCCGTCATTTATCTCACCAACTATCTCTCGCCCGGGTTGAACCACCAGCACGAATGGCGCAACCTCTCCCTGCGCACGCTGAATATCGATGTCCTGGAAGCGTGGACCGAGCCCAATGACGCCTTGGCCTTTTCTGAGATCATTGCGCCCACGGCCGGCGAGTATCTGATCAAAAAGCAGTTTTACAGCGGCTTCTTCGAGACCCACCTGGACTCGCTTCTGCGTAGCCTGGGTGCGCGCAACCTGGTGACGGTGGGCTATGACAGCCGCATCTGTCTGGCCGCCACGATAACCGACGCCATGTACCGGAATTACCGCGTCATCACGCTACGCGATTGCATCGGCACGAACGAAGAGGCCGAGACGAAAGAGGGCGGCTGGGCGAACTTTCTGGCCGTGCGCTATATCGAGACGAATGTGGGCTATACGGCCACCGCCGCGGAGTGGATTGAGGCGTGCCAGGCTCTGGCAGGCGGGGACTGAGGCGCCGGTGGCCGCCACGCTCAACCTGGGGATTGTTGGCTACGGCCAGTCGGCCGTGCTGATGCATGCCGGCTTTGTGGCCCAGCCGGGCGTCGCCGTGCGGTGGGTGATTGGCCGCTTGCCCGAGCCCACGGCGCAGTTTGCGGCGGAGCGCGGCATCGCGCATCACGGCGTCGATCTCGAAGCGGCCCTGGCCGATGAGACGTTGGATGCGATTGTTATTTGCACGCCGCATGCGCTGCACTATACGCAGGCGCTGCGGGCGCTCCAGGCCGGCAAGCACGCCATTGTCGAGGTACCCCTGACGCTCAGCTACGCGGAGGCCTGTCACCTGGTGGAGGTGGCGGCTGCCGGCGGGCGGCAGTTGTCGATTCCGCACATCTCGCGCTACCTGCCGATGTACGTCGAGGCCCAGCAGCGCCTCCAGGCGGGTGAGTTGGGCCGCGTGTTCCAGTTTATCTACCGCCGGCTGTGGCTACAACGCGGCATCGGCAACATGCTCAAGCGGCAGCGTAGCTGGCTGGACACGGTCTCGTGGCATCACGCGGCCCATCCCGTCGATCTCGCCATGTGGCTGCTGGGGGAGCCGATGCAGTGTGTGAGCGCCGTGATCGGGCGTGATCGCCAGTCGAACAAAGAGGTCGATCTCAGCACGCACTTCGTCATGCCGTCCGGCACCATCATCACCCTGACGCTGTCTTACAACGCGCGCCAGGACTTTCTGGATACCGTCATCATCGGTGAGCACAGCCTGCTGGAGTTCCAGGGTTTCTCAGCCCTGCGCCGGTCGGGCGAGGTGTTGCTGCAGCCGACCAGCGCTATCGAGGTGCAAAGCCTGGCCTACGAACGGTACATTGCGGCCGCGGTGGCAGGCCTGCGCGGCGCAGCCCCCATGCCTGTCACCGGTGCCGAGATCCTGCCTGTCATGGAACAACTACAGCGTATGCACGACTTAGCCGCCGGCGCGCCCGCTCCCGTGCTGACCGCCGCCCATTGAAAGGACCCGTCATGCTTCAGCCTCCCGCGATTAGCGGCATCTTTCCGGCCGTCTTGACCATGTTCTCGAAAGAGGGGGAGCTCGATCTTGCCAGCACCGCGCAGCACGTCGAGTATCTGATCGGCAGCGGTGTGCATGGCCTCATTGCGACCGGCACCTCGGGCGAGTTTATCGCCATGACCGAGGCCGAGCGCATGCAGGTGATCCAACTGGTGATTGAAACCGCGGCGGGGCGGGTGCCGGTGTATGCCGGCACGGGCCACTACAGCACGCGCGCGACCATTGACTTGACGTGCGCGGCTGAGCAGTTGGGCGCCAGCGGCGCCATCGTCATCCTGCCCTATTACCAGAAGCCACCCAAGCCGGCCATTCTGGAGCACTTTCGCACGCTGCGGCGCGCGACCAGTCTGCCCATCATGCTCTACGACAATCCGTTTTACGCGGGCACGGTGGAGCTTTCGCCGCAGGATGTGGCCGACCTGGCCACTTCCGGCGTGGTGCAGAGCGTCAAGTCCACGTTTGAGAGCGTCGCGCGCTTGCAGGACTTGCGCTCGCTGAGCGGCGACCACCTGCGCGTCTTCTACGGCACGTTCCAGTCTCCGCTTGAAGCGTTGTTGGGCGGCGCGCATGGCTGGGTCAGCGGGTTCCTCAACTTCCTAACCAAGGACTGTGTGGCGCTGTACGATGCGTGTGCCGCCGGCAACGTGCCAGAGGCGCGAGCGATCTGGCAGCGGCTGCTGCCCTATAAGCAGCTCTTCACGCTCAACCGCCTTGGGCCGGTCAACGACTTGGCGATTTACCGGGCCGGCCTGATGCTGCTGGGTCAGCACGGCGGCTATTCCCGCGCGCCGTTCTATCCGCTGACCGACGCGCAAACGGCCCAGCTCAAAGAGTTGATGCAGTCGCAGGGCCGCCTGCCATGAAGATTACGGCGCTGCGCACGCGGCTGGTGGCCTTGGGCGCGAAGAACTGCATCTTTGTGCTGATTGAGACTGATGCCGGTATTACTGGGCTGGGCGAAACGGTCCTTAAGCGCAAGTCGAAAATGATCGAAGCCGGTATTCATGAACTGTCGCGCTATCTGATCGGGCAGGACCCCACACACATTGAGGCGCATTGGGAAAAGATGTACCGCGACTCGTTCTGGGTGGGCGGACCCATGGCCACCACACCCCTCAGTGCGGTCGAAATGGCCCTGTGGGATATTCTGGGCCAAAGCCTCAACGTGCCGATCCACAAACTGCTCGGCGGTCCTACCCGTGACCGGGTGCCGGTCTACTGTCACTGCTCGGCCGGGGCCACCCCGGAGGCATTTGCGGCCAACGCCCGCGCGTGCGTAGCGCAGGGGTATCGCGCCATGAAGGCCACGCTGCCCCTCTTCTATGGGGCGCAGAGCAGCGTTAAGGTGGGCGGGCAGGCGGCACGGCCTAACTTTGGCTACTCAGGCACCGTCGGTGAGATCGACCGCAGCCTGAAGGAAACTGAGCTGCTGCCGGCCGATGTTTTCCGGCGCATCCGCGACTTCTTTATCGCCGCGCGCGAAGCGGTTGGCCCGGGCGTGCACCTGATGGTGGACTGCCATGGCCGATTTAGCCCGGCCAACGCCCGGCGGCTGTGCGAAGCCTTGAGTGACCTGGACCTGCTCTTCGTGGAGGAGCCGGTGCCGCCGGAGAACGTCGAAGCGCTGTGCCAGGTGACGGCGGCCAGCCCGCTGCCGATCGCTGCCGGAGAACGTTGGTCGACCATCTATGACGCCCGGCGTTTCTTGGGCCGGCAGGCCGTGGCGGTGGCCCAGCCCGACGTGGCCAATTGCGGCGGGCTGATGCAGGCGAAGAAGATTGCGGCCCTGGCCGAGGCCGAATACATCAGCATTGCCCCGCACAATCCCAACGGCCCAGTAGCGACGGCCGCCGCGGTGCAGCTGGCGGCCAGCATTCCCAACTTCCTCATCTTGGAAACGATTGGCTCGGCCGCCGACCGCGCCCTGCAGGCGGAGGTCGTTAGCCCGGCGCTGCGTTTCGAGGAAGGTTGCCTGCTGCTGCCCGAAGGGCCAGGCCTGGGGCTGAAGCTGGATGAAGACGCCTGCCAGCGCTATCCCTACCAGGCCTTTGATGGCTGGCGTTAGATTGAGTGGGTTGACGAGGAGACGGAAATGAGCCTAGCCGTTGGCTTTATTGGCCTGGGCGTAATGGGTCAGCCGATGGCGCTGAATATTCTGAGGGCCGGCCTCCCCCTGACGGTCTACAACCGGACTGCAGCCCGCTGCGAACCTCTCCTGGCGGCCGGGGCACAGCATGCTGGCTCGCCGGCCGATGTAGCGCGTGCCTCCACGGTCACGATCACCATGCTCTCGGACTCGCCGGATGTCGAGCAGGTGGTGCTGGGGCCGGAGGGCGTGGCCGAGGGAGCCCGGCCCGGCGCGGTGGTGGTTGACATGAGCACGATTTCGCCGCGCGTAACCCGCGCGATCGCGGCGCGGCTGGAGACGCAGCAGGTCTCTCTGGTGGATGCGCCCGTCAGCGGAGGCGAGGCTGGCGCACAGGCCGGCACTTTGTCGATTCTGATAGGGGGCAACCCGGCGGCCGTCGAAAGCGCTCGTCCCATATTGGCGGTGCTGGGGAAGCGCCTCACCCATCTTGGACCGAGCGGCGCCGGGCAGACGGCCAAGCTGTGTAATCAGATTGTGGGCATGCTCAACTTGCTTGCGGCAAGCGAGGGGCTGCTGTTTGCCGCCCGCAACGGCCTGAACCTGGAACAAGTGCTGGAGGCGGTGGGGGCCGGGGCCGCCGGGTCCTGGCAGTGGTCGAACAGCGGGGCCAGCATGATCCGGCGCAACTTTGCCCCTGGCTTCCGCGTGACGCTCGCCCAAAAGGACCTGCGGCTGGCGTTGGAAAACGCCGCCGAGTTAAACCTGCCGCTGGTGGCGACGAACCAGCTCGCGGCGCTGTTCCGATCGCTGGAGGGGCATGGTCAAGGTGAGCTGGGGGTCCAGGCGCTAGTTTTGGCTTTGGAAAATCTGGCTGGCTTCAGCCTGACCGGCGAGCAGCTCGACCCGCCAGCGCCGCGCGGCGCTGCCAACAAATGACTCGGGTTGCACGGAAGCTCGCGGGCATGCAGCCGATTGATTGGGCCGCCGTTACGGCCGAGGCCGTGCGGCACTTGCGAGCGCTGATTCGCCTGGACACAACGAATCCGCCCGGCAATGAGCTGGCCGCGGCTAACTACCTGGCGCAGGTGCTGCGCGCCGAGGGCCTGGAGCCGCTGGTGCTCGAAGCGGCTCCAGGGCGTGGGAATATGATTGTGCGCTTGAGAGGCACCGGCGAAGCCGCGCCCCTGCTGCTCTATAGCCACACCGACGTCGTGCCGGTCGAGCCGGCCCACTGGTCACACCCGCCTTTTGCGGGCGAGCTGGCGGATGGGTATGTTTGGGGGCGCGGAGCCGTTGACATGAAGGGCACGGTGGCCGAGCAGTTGGTGGTGGTGCTGCTGCTGCTCAAGCGACAGGGTGTGGCCCTGAAGCGGGATGTTATCTTTGCGGCCACGGCAGATGAGGAGGTGGCCGGAAAGAACGGCTACGGCGTGGCCTGGTTGGGTGAAACATCATCCAGAGCTGCTGCGGGCTGAGTTTGGCCTGAGTGAGGTAGGTGGCTATAACCTGAACCTGGGCGGGCAATCCATCTACCTGATCCAGGTGGCTGAGAAGGGCGCATGCTGGCTCAAGGTGCGCGCCAAGGGCCGGCCCGGACACGGTTCCTTACCGCATGACGACAATGCGGTGGCCCACCTGGTGCAGTCCCTCAACCGTTTGCTTTCCCAGGGCCTGCCGTACCATCTCCCAGACGCGACGGCTACCTTTTTGGATGCGGCGGCGCGGGCGGCCGCGGCGACGCCGATGGGTGATGTGCTCCAGCGGCTCAAGTCGCCAGAAACGGCCGCGCGCGTTTTTGCCCACGATCTGCGCGGTCACGAGCTGCACCCATTCTTGTATGCCATGCTGCATAACACGGCCACCCCTACTGGCCTGTCCGCCGGCTACAAGACCAATGTGATACCCAGTGGGGCCGAGGCGACCATTGATGGGCGTACGCTGCCCGGCTACGACACGGAGAGCTTCCTGGCTGAGCTCCGGCCCGTCCTGGGGGAACACCTTGAGTACGAGGTGTTGCTCGAGACACCACCGCTGCAGGTATCGCACGAGACATCTTTATATGATTTGATGGCGGACAGCATCCGTGCGCATGACCCTAAGGCCATGGTCGTCCCCTACATCCTATCGGCAGCCATCGATGCTAAGTATCTGGCACCGATCGGCGTGCCGACCTATGGCTTTGCGCCCATGCGGTTGCCACCGGATATGCGGCTGATGGAGATGTTCCACGCCCACGACGAGCGGGCGCCAATTGCAGGGCTGGGGTGGGGCGTGCAAGTGCTCTATGACGTGGTGCGGCGCTACTGTGTTGGCGATGCGTAGCTGAGCCTCGGTTCTCAGCCGAGTAGGAAGTCGCCAAGAAGCTGTTGACAGTCATCCCGCTAGCCGTCCAAGAGACGCGTCAGGTCTCCGTGTCAAAGTTCGCTGGGGAGATCCTGGTCAATACGCACGCCATGAGCTATTACGACCTGCAGCTCTATGATTTCGGCGTGGGCGAGCACACGCCGGCGGCGCTGCGCGAGCGTTTCGCGCGTGACGACTCTTTCTACGAGCGCCTGGGCGTGCCGTGCGCGCGCACCCTGCGCGACCATTGGGGCGAGATCGGGGTGGCCTCGCTGCCTTTCTTGAAGGAACGCGGCCGGCTCTACATCAATACCCCGATCTTCATCGGCGAGCACAAGGCCGACCAGTTTCTGCCTCCCTATGGAATGGGATACTGGCCCTACAACTCGACGCTTTGTTTCTACGACGTTCTGCCGGACGACAACGACTTCCGCATCCTGGGCGCCTTCTACGAGCGCCAGTTGGCCGACTTCCTGAGCGGCACGACCATGCTGCTGCAGGAGTCGCCCTTCAACGACGTGTCCAAGGCGGCCGCGAAGGCGGCGTTCCAGATCCGCCATGGCCTGAGCAACGCTTTCTACGCCGACCTGGTCACCCACGAGCACAAGTTTTCGGTGTTGAAGCTGGAGGAGTGGGACCAGATCCTCGGCCGCGCAGCGCAGTTGACGAGCCGCTTCGAGAAGATCTACGCTCTCTACGACGACATTTCACGCTACGTGACCGATAAAGACCAGACCTGGCTGGTGAGCGCCGGCCGATCAGGCGCGGGCCTGCGCTGCGAGGTGCGCGGCCGGGCGGCGGCGCCGCTGCGCCTCTCGGTGTTCACCGACCTCGACGACGGATTTGAGAGGCGCTACGTGGATGTGCCGGCCTTCGAGGGCCAGATCATGGTCGAGGCCTGATGGGCCGCCGTTTAATGGACAGGGAGGACAGACGGATGGACCTCAAGCTCGCCAACAAGGTCGCCTTGATCACCGGTGGAAGCCGGGGCATTGGGCTGCGCACCGCCCGGCTGTTTGCCGAGGAGGGCGTTCACCTGGGGATTTGCGGCCGCCGCGCCTCCGATGTGGAGGCCGCGGCCGCCGAGCTGCGCGCCAGGGGGGTCAAGGTAACGGCCGTGCCGGCCGACGTGACCGTCCCGGCCGAGGCGGCGGCGTTCGTCGAGCGGTGTGCGGCCGAGCTGGGCCAAATCGATATCCTGATCAACAACGTGGGCGGTTCGGCCGGCGGCCTGAATTTGATGGAAGTGACCGACGAGGATTGGCAGCGCAGCTTTGAGCTCAATCCCTTCCAGATGGTGCGCATGGCGCGGCTGGTGGTGCCGCACCTGCGCCGGCAGGGCGGCGGCGCCATCGTCAACCTAGCGTCCATCTCGGGTTGGCACCCGCAGCTTTCTGGAACGCCACAGTACGGCACGGCCAAGGCGGCGGTGATTTTTATGACCGAGCGGCTGGCGCTGGAATTGGCGCGCGACAATATCCGCGTCAACACCGTCTCCCCCGGCTCCATCGTCTGGGACGGCGGCGACTGGGACGACTACCGGAAAACCCAGCCCGAATCGTACGCGACCTATGTGCGCGAGGGATTTCCGATGGGGCGCCTGGGCGTGCCGGAAGAGGTGGCGGATGTGATCGTCTTCATGGCCTCGCCGCGCGCGAACTGGATCAACGGGCGGCATATCCCGGTGGACGGGCTCGAGCAGCCCTTGCCGGCGCCCGGCTATCGGCCGTGGTAGACTTGCTGGGTGCTCGGAGACAGATCGGAGGCAAAGGATGAGCAAGCTCTACTATTCCGAAATGGGCCACGTCCTGCCCACGCTGAGCGAAGAGCTGACCAACTGCCAGCGAGCGCGCAAGGTCCTGGACCTGCCTGGCACCCGGGCGCCGGCGACGCTCTACGTGCTGGCGCAGCCCTACGCCGGCAGCGATGTGCCGTTGCGCGCTTCCGTCAACGGCGTCGAGATCGATCCCATCCCGCCCACCGCGGTCAAGGCGCAGACCTGGTACCAGGTCACGCTGCCGCCCACCTTGCTCCGGGCCGGCCCTAACACATTTGAATTCTGAAACGACGCCGCGGCCATGGATGCCTGGTCGCTCGCCATCGAGGGCTGAGGGCGCGATCCCGCCATCTACCTGAACGACGACGGCGGCCTGAACTGGCGCAACGAAAAGATGGGCTACCTCAACATCCTATCGGGCGAGTACGTCGTCCGCGTGCGGCTGGAAGAGGGCGAAGACCCGCCCCCGCCCGCCTTCGTCTGGGAGAACCCGCGCAGCACGCGCCTGGCGCAGTTGCGCCAACGTCTGCCGGCGGCCGCGCTGAGCGCCGGCTCACAGATGGAACGCGTGCGCGCGCTTACGCACTGGCTGAGCACAAGCTGGCAGCACACTGATGCCCTCAAAGCGCAGCAGTATGCGCCCTGGGACGCCGAGACGATCCTATCCTGGGGGCGCGTGCGCACCGGCCAGGATGGCCGGCTGCCGATCGTCATGTGCGTGCACTACGGGGCGGCCTTCGTCAGTTGCGCCCAGGCGGCCGGCCTGGCGGCGCGCAGCGTGATCACCGCCGATACCATCAACGGCTACAATGGGCACTTTGTCACCGAGGCCTGGTTTGATGATTACGGCAAGTGGGTGCTGGTCGATCCCAACCTGGACGCCATCTTCCGCAAGGGCGGCGTCCCGCTCTCGGCGCGCGAGGTCCAGGCAGCCGGCTCCGGCTTGAGCGAATTGGTGGAGTGGGGGCGGGGAACTGAATTCCAGCGCCGCTACCCGCACATAGAAGCCTTTGTGCAGGCAACCTACCTGACCGGGCTGTGGATCCGCAGCCGCAGCAATTGGGCGCGGGCGGATTTCCTCTCCCGGCCAGACCTGACGCCGCCCGGGCACGGCATGACCGCCTACTGCGAAACCAGCCTGGTGTGGGACGCGGACCTGCGCTCG
>CAYUYN010000003.1:0-17741 GCA_964449185.1 uncultured Anaerolineales bacterium
TCTTGCGCGGCGGTGCGCACCAGCCACTGCTGTTCGGTATGCTGCAGCTTCTCCAAAAGGCCGATGGCCCAATCCCGCGTGGTGGCCGCCAGGCCATACACCGCGGCGCGGCGCACGGAAAGATCGTCGTGCGCGATGGCTTCTTTGAGCACCGGGTGGCCTTCTTCTTCATTGCGCGCGAGGGCTTCGGCGCAGGCCCGGCGCAAGTTGTCGTCGCCCGACAGCAAGCCCTGCGCCAGCGCTTCCAGCGAGCTCTCGTGCGGCAGCGCGCTCAGCGCCAGCACCGCCGCCCAGCGCACGTCCAGCGACGGGTCACGGAACTGCGCCGCAATCTGCGGCACGTAGCTGATCTCACCCAGCGTGCCCAGGCCCGAGACCGAGCCTTGCCGCACGAGAGGGTCTGGGCTGGAGAGGCCCTGCTTGAAGAGTGCGCCGATGCTGGGGTCCGCCGCCGACACAAAGGCGCCCAGCGCGCGCAGGCGCAGACGGGCGGGCTGGTTGGGGTCCATGAGCAGCCGGTTGAGCCGTTTGAAGACCTCGCCACGCCAGCGGGCGTTGGGCGGGGCATCGCGCAGCCACACGGCGCAGGCCATGAGGTCGGAGTTGAGCAGGTCGGCGTTTTGGCTCAGGCGGCGCGCAACCAGGGGGGTGAGGTCGCCCAGGGTGCTGAAGAAGTACAGCCACGCCGCCACCTCGGCCACCTGGCTGCCCGGCAGCTCATCCAGGCCGTCGAGGAGTATGAGCGATGGCGCCGCGGGCAAGCGCGATTGCAGGTGGCGCGGCAGGCGCGCGGCGGTGAGGGCCGAGGCTCGCGCCAGGGCCGCCGTGATGAGCGGTTGGGCCGCGTCGGCATTAGGCGCCTGGCCAAGCGCCAGGTCAGCGGCGTGCACAAAGACCGGCGTGGGCTCGTCGGGGAAGATGGCCGTGTCGCCTTGGGCGGCGCGCGAGGCGAGATGGGCCAGCAGGGTGGTCTTGCCGCTGCCGGGTGCGCCGAGGATGACCAGGCTGGCGCCGCCGGCCAGGGCCTCGGCCGGACTGAGCGTGGCGGCGCGGTAGATGGCGGCCAGCTCCGGCCAGTCGGGCAGGACCGGGATGACCGAAGTGACCTCGACATCGGGCGGTGGTTGGGTAGGGTCAAACAGGGGCGGGGACACCCACAGGCGTGGGGGCAACAGGATGTCGTTGAGGGCGAAGAGCGAGCCGGCCAGGTGTTGGGTTTGGGCAAACCGCAGCAGGTCTTCGCGCAGGCTGCGCTCGGTGCCCGAGGTCAGGCTTTGGCGCACCCCGCGCAGCCGCTCCAGCAGGCCGGCACGCAGCTCGCCCAAGGGCTGCCGGTAGCGATAGAGCACGTAGCCCAGCGCCACGGCCACCGCAAAGCCCAGCCAGAAAGAGAAGCCATCGATCTCGGGGAGACGGGGGGAAGCGCATGGCTGGGCGGGTCAGTCGGAGACCAGGATGCGGCCGCAGTTGCTGCACAGGATGAGCTCGTTGCCCTGACGGGCGCTCTGGATGCGCGAGGACGAGGGCGCCACGCCGCAGGCGCCGCACGCGTCATCTTCCATCCGGCTGATTGCGCGCCCTTTCTTCGAGAGCCGGAGCCGATCGTACAGCTCCTGGTCGCCCGGTGGGACGGACGACAGCATGGCCTGGCGGTTGCCCTCCAGCCGCTCGAGGTTGGCCTGGAGCCGCAGGCGCTCCTCCAGCAGGGTGCCGTGCTGCTTGGCCACTTCCGTCTCGAGCAGTTCCAGCTCGTGCTGGAGGCCCTGTTGGCTGGCCTCGGCGGCCTCGGCGGCCACCAGCGCCTCGAACTGCTGCTCCTCCAGGCTGGCGCGCCGGCGGTTGAGCGACTCCAGGTCCTTCTGAAGGTCTTGAAGCACCTTGGGCTGGGTCACCCCGCCGCCGTAGGTGCGCTCGCTGATGTCGCTGATCTTTTCGCTGAGCGACTGACTTTCGTATTCCAGTTTTTGGACGGCGACCTTGGCGGTATGGAGCTGAGTCTGCGTGTCCAGCAGCCCGAGCTTGGCCGCGCGCACGGCGGGGTCGTCGCCCAGGGCGGCGGCAATGGCGTTGAGGCGCGCGCGATAGCCATCCATTTCCAAATCCACGGCTTGCAACTGCAGGAGAGAAGAGGCTCGGCTCATGGCAGAGGATTATGGTCAAAAGAGAATAAAACGCAAACATTCCGCGCCCACCGTGGCTGGACCATCGCGCCCGCCGCGTTTTGGACTACAATACCGCCCGCATGCCCCCTTCCATCCAACTCGCCGAGCCGCCCACGCGGGCCGCATGGCACCTCGTGCTGGCCCTGAGCCTGCTCATCGTGCTGGTTGCCAGTGTGCCTTATCTGCTGGCTTACTCGGTGCCGCCCGACAGCGTCTTCGGCGGGGTCCTCATCAATCCGGCTGACGGCAACTCATACTTCGCCAAGATGCGCGAGGGCTGGCGGGGCGAGTGGCTCTTTACGCTCCCCTTCACGGCCGAACCTGGTCCGGGCGCCTTCATCTTCACTTACTATCTGCTGCTGGGCCACCTGGCACGCTGGACCGGCGCCAGCCTGGATGTGGTCTTCCACCTGGCGCGGGTGCTCGGCGGCCTGGCGCTGCTGCTGACCGCCTACGCTTTTATCGCGCGTTTCTTTGCGGCGCCCCGAGCGCGCCTGGCGGTGTGGGCGCTGTACGCCCTGGGGTCCGGGTTGGGCTGGCTGGCCGTGCTGGTGGGCGGCATCACGTCTGACCTTTGGGTCGCCGAGGCCATTCCCTTCTTGAGTGTCTTTGCCAACCCGCACTTTCCGCTGGCCACCGCGCTGCTCTTGTGGCTGGTCCTGTGGACCGCGCCCGGTCTGGCCGCGCCGGATGCCAGCCCGCGGCGTCTGGCCCTTGTGGCCCTGGCCACCACCGCGCTGGCGCAGGTGCTGCCAATTGCGCTGATCAACGTCGGTCTGCTGCTCACCGGGCTGTTTGTCTGGCGGCAGGTCGCTGGCCGTCCGGCCAAACGGGCCGCCTGGGTGCGCGACTGGGCGCCGGCGGCCGTGTTTGGCGCGGCGGCGCTGCCGTGGCTCATTTACGACGCCGGCTTGACCGTGACCCACCCGGTGCTGGCGCAATGGAACGCGCAGAACCTCACGCCCTCGCCGCCGTTGTGGGATGCCATGGTGTCGGGCGGGGCCATGCTGCTGCTGGCGCTGCCGGGCGCGTGGGTGGCGGGGCGCAGGCGCACGCCGCGCGACATGGTCTTGCTGATTTGGTTGGTGCTCGGCGTGCTGGCGCTCTACGCGCCGTTTGCGCTCCAACGGCGGCTGGTCATTGGGTTGTGGATGCCTCTGACCCTGCTGGCCGGCCTGGGTTTGCAGACGGTGGTGGGGCCGCGTGTCAGGCCGCGGCTGCGGCCTCTGGCGGTGGGTATCGTGGTCCCGGCGCTCGTCCTCAGCAATGTGCTGGTGTATGTGTCTACCCTGGTGGCGGTACAAGCGCGCGAAAACTCCGTCTTCCTCACGCGTGCTCAGGCCGACGGCCTCGCCTGGCTGGCGGCCAACGCCGGCCGCGCGCTGGTGGCGGCGCCGCCGGAGCTGGGCCTGTGGGTGCCGGCGCGCACCGACGCGCGGGTGCTGTATGGTCATCCCTTTGAGACGGTTGAGGCTGAACGCCAGCGCGGTGAGCTGGAAGGGTTCTTCCGCGGGCTGGTGCCCGGCCAGCAGTTTGTGGATGAGCATGGCGTGGCGTATGTGCTCGTGGCCTCGAGCGGGCAAGGCAGTGTGAGCGTTCCGGCCGACTGGAATTGGCCGGTGGTCTACGGGGAAGGCCGCACGGTCATCTATGCGCCGTAGGCCGTCGCTGAGCATTCTGCGCTGGCCGGCCCTGTTCGTGGCCGCCGTGCTGGTGTATCTCTGGCCGCTGACCCTGCGACCGTTGGGTGTGGCCTACCCCCCTGGCAGCGCCTTCACTGATCTGCTTGTCAGCCATCTGCCCAACGCCGCCTATGCGCGCCAGGTGTTGTTTGAGCACGGCCAATGGCCGCTGTGGAACGCTCAGCTCTTTGGCGGCCAACCGTTCGCCGCTGACCCGCTGGCCGGGGTGTGGTATCCACCGGCCTGGCTGCTGCTTGTGCCTGGTTTGCCCTTGACCCTGGGGTTTAACGTGCTGCTCGCCCTGCACCTGGCATGGGGCGGCCTGGGCGTTTACCGGCTGCTGAGAGCCGAGGGCGTGAACGTTGGGCCGGCGCTGCTGGGCGGCCTGGCCTTCGCCGGTGCGCCCAAGCTGGTGGCCCACTTGGGGGCCGGGCACGTCGGCCTGGTCTTCGCCGTGACGTGGACACCCTGGCTGTTGGCGGCCGTGCGCGGCGCGGTCCTGCGCGGCGGCTGGCTGCGCGGCGCGTTGGCGGGCGCCTGCCTGGCGATGACCTTCCTGGCGGATGTGCGCTGGGCATACTATGCGGGCTTGTTGGCGGTGGCGTATGGGGTGTGGCAGTGGGCGGCGCGCCAGCGGGAGGCGCACGCGAAGATGCTCCAACGCGCCGCCACGCAGACACGCGACGCCGTTCTGTCCGCGCTGCTCGGCTTTGCCGTCTTTGCCACGCTGCTGGGCGCCGTGTTGGCGCTGCCCCTGCTGGAGTTCATTTGGCATTCCAACCGCGCGGCCCTGACGCTGGAAGAGGCCGCGGTGTATTCGCTGCCGCCGGTCAATCTGCTGGGCTTGCTGGTCCGCAACGTGGGCGGTTTTCAGGAGCACATGACCTACGCGGGCACGGTGCCCTTGCTGCTGGCTTTGCTGGGCCTGGGCCGGCGCACGTGGTTCTGGCTGGCGGCGATCGTGCTGGCGGCGGCTTTTGCCTTAGGGACTAACTTCCTCCTCTTTCCCTTGTTGTTCCGGCTGGTGCCGGGTCTTGGCCTGCTGCGCGTGCCGCCGCGGGCGTGGTTTGTGGTGGCGCTGGGCGTGTGCGTGTTGGCCGGGCACGGCGCGCAGACGCTGACCGAGACGCTCTGGCCGCGGCTGGTGAGCCGCTACGCCAGGGTAAGCATCCGTTTACCCTCGGCGGTCACGGCTTTGGTGTTGATGGGCGTGGTGACCGTGCTCGACCTGGCGCGCTTCAACGGGTCGCTGCTGGACGTGCGCCCACTGCCCGAGGCGACCCCGGCGGCGCGCTGGCTATTGGCGCAGCCGGGTCGCTTCCGGGTCTATTCGCCGTCTTACAGCTTGCCGGCCGGCGATGGTCTGCAGCACGTGGATGGGGTCGACCCGCTGCAGTTGGCGGCCTCGGCCGCGTTTCTCGAAGAAGCGACCGGCGTGCATGTCGATGGGTACAGCGAAACCATCCCGGCCTTCATTGATGGCTTGCCGGCCGTCGCCAACCGCGAGGCCGTGCCGGATGCGGGCCGGCTGGCGCTGCTGAATGTGCGCTACGTGGCGGCGGAATTCCCTCTCGCCGCTCCGGGGCTCGAGCTGGCACAGCAGTTTGGGATGACGAGGGTCTATGAGAATCGGGATTGGCGTCCGCGCGCCTGGCTGGCGGATGGCGCTGCGGCCAAGGTCATGCTGTGGTCACCCAACCGCATCGAGGTGGCCGCGACCGGACCGGGGCGACTGGTATTGAGCGAGATCGCCTATCCCGGTTGGCAGGTGAGCGTGAACGGCGTGCCGGCTCAACTCGTCACCGAACACGATATTCTGCAAGCGGTCGACCTGCCCGCTGGACCCCAATGGGTCGTCGTTGCGTTCCGCCCGGTGAGTGTCTATCTGGGTGCCGCGCTAAGCGCGCTGGGGGTCGGCGGACTGCTGGCGCTGTTGTGGCGCGCGCGGCGACAGGCCGCATGGTAACTGGCGTGGTCACGCGGTCTGAGTGGCGCTGGGCGGCGCTGATGGCCGGCGTGGTCATGGCCTTCACCCTGGCGCCGTATCTCTTGGCGGCCCGCGCCCAAGGCGACGCCTGGCGCTTCAGCGGCGCGCTGCTGGCGGTGGAGGACGGCAACTCGTACATTGCCGACATGGGGCAGGGCGCGCGCGGGGCGTGGCTGTTCACCCTGCCCTACACTTCAGAACTGCATCGGCCGGTGTTGTTCTTCGGCTTCTATATGCTGCTCGGGCGCCTGGTGGGGCCGTCGCACACTGCGCTGGTGATCGCCTTCCACGCCGCGCGCGTCCTCTGCGGCCTGGGTCTGCTGCTGGTGTCCTATCGCTTCCTGGCTGAGTTCCTGCCGCGGGTGATCCAGCGGCGCCTGGGCCTGCTGCTGGTGGCGGTCGGCGGCGGGCTGGGCTGGCTGCTGGCACTGGTGCTGCCGGGTCCACTCTATGGCTCGCTGCCGGTCGACTTCATTTCTCCCGAGGCCTATAGCTTCCTGGTGCTCTTCGGCCTGCCGCACCTGGCGCTGGCGCGCTGCCTCTTCGTGCTCGGGCTGTTGGCCTATCTCCGCGGGCGCGGCGTGGCGGCCGGTCTCCTCTGGCTGGGCGTAGGCCTGATCCAACCCTTGTATGTGCCGGTGGCCTGGCTCATCATGGCCGCGGACATGACCCTGCAATTTTTCATTGAGATCCGCGGCCGGCCTATCACCTCTATCCACCGTCTGCCTGTCCTACGTCGTCTGCCTGTCGCCATCACCGCCGGCCTGCTCTCGGCGCCCATGCTGCTCTATGCCATCTTTGTCTTCTCCAGCGACCCCGTCCTGGCGCAGTGGAACGCGCAGAACCAACTGCCCTCGCCGCACCCGTTGCACTATGTACTGGGTTATGGCTTGTGGCTGATCCCCGCGTTCTTTGGCTGGCGGGTGCTGCGGCAGCGCCAACCGCGCCTGGCGATGTTTGCGGCGGCGTGGCTGCTGCTGGCGCCGGTCCTACTTTATCTACCCATTCCTACGCAGCGCCGGCTGATCGAGGGGGTGCAGCTCCCGCTGGCCGCGTTGGCCGTGTTGGGCACTACCTCGGCGCTGACCGCCTCGCGGCGCTGGACGGTGGCGGCGATGCTGGTGCTGCTGACGCCAACCACGCTGCTGCTGTGGCTGGGCGCGGCGCTGGTGGCCTTCCGCCCGGCCGAGCCGGTCTTTCTGCCAGTGGGGCAGGTCAGCGTCTTCAACTGGCTGGCGCGCGAGGCGCGGCCGGGGCAGGTAGCGCTGGCGGCGTACGACACCGGCAATGCGCTGCCGGCCTACACACCGCTCGCGGCCTACATCGGCCACGGCCCCGAAACCATCGCGCTGGAAGAAAAGCGGCCGCGGGTCGCGCGTTTCTATGCAGCGGACACGCCCGACGCTGAACGACAAGCGCTGCTGGCCGAGGGCCGTATCGCGTATGTGCTGTTCGGGCCGCACGAGCGGGCGCTGGGCATTTTTGACCCGGCGAGTGTGGACTATCTTGAGTGGGCCTACGCGGCCGGCGACTACGCCGTCTATGCCGTGCGCTGGTAAAGGATTGATTGTCTGCGATGGGTATTTTCTCCAAGCCGGTTGAAGCGGTGGCGGGTGTCGGTTGGCGGCGCTGGTTTGAACCGGCGCGCGACTGGCCTTACGTGCCCGTGGTGGTCGCGCCTCTGGTGCTGTTTGCGCCGTTCCTGTTGGGTCTGCGGGCACTGTATTGGGGCACGCCTTTGCTGCAGTTCTATCCGTGGCGGCAGGCCGCGCTGGCGGCCGTAAGCGCGGGCGAGTGGCCTTTGTGGAACCCATTGGTGGGCAATGGGGCGCCCTTGTTGGCGAACTATCAGACGGCGGTGTTCTACCCGCCCAACTGGCTGGCGCTGGTGATGCCGCTTGAGCTTTCGTTCGGCTGGCTGGGGGCGCTGCACCTGATCTTGGCCGGCGTGGGCATGGTGACCCTGGCGCGCAGCCTGGGGCTGCGGCCGTTTGGGCAGGCCATGGCGGGGCTGGCCTTTGGGCTCTCGCAGTATCTGGTGGCCCGCGTGGGCTTTCTGAGCATCAACGCCGCCGTGGCCTGGCTGCCGTGGGTGGTGTGGGCGGTGGAGCGGCAAACGCGCTTGCCGGCCGCGGCCGACACGCGCCGGCGTCTGCGGCCGGCCCTGACACTGGCGGCCACGGTCGCCCTGCTGCTTCTGGCCGGCCATGCGCAGACGGCCTGGTATGTTCTGCTGCTGGCCGGCGCCTGGGCGCTGTGGCGGCTGTTAGGGCAGGTGGTCCGTGCTGGGTGGCGTATGCGCCTGCAAACTCGCAGCGCGGCCTGGCTGTTGGCGCCGATGCTGTTGGGCGCGGGCCTGGCCGCGGTGCAGTTGCTGCCCACGGCCGAGCTCATGCGTGCTTCGCCGCGCGCCGTCAGCGCCGACTATGACTTCGTCATGACGTACTCGTTTTCGCCTTGGCGCTTGCTCACCCTGGTCGCGCCCGACCTGCTGGGCAACCCGGCCCGTGGACGATATTACGGCTACGGGAATTATTGGGAAGACGCGGTGTATGCCGGGGCTGTGCCCCTGCTGCTGGCCCTCACGGCCTTGATTGGCGCTGTGGTCGTGCGTTTCCGCTGGCGTTTGCGGCGCTCAAACGGTGCGCCGAGCGAGGGCGCGCCCACGGCCGGGCTGCCCCTGTTCCTGGGCGGTGTGCTGTTCGTCAGCGTGCTCCTGGCCCTGGGCAGCAACACCGGCGTCTTTCCCTTCTTTTACGCTTACGTGCCGACCTTCAACTTGTTTCAAGCGCCCGCCCGCATTATGCTCGGCCTGGTGTTCGCGCTGGCGCTGCTGGCCGGCCTCGGCGCGGACCGCTGGCAGCCGCCCCAAGGCCGGGCGTTGTATTGGACCCGCCTGGGCACGGCCGGCGCGGTGGCGTTTGGGGTGGTCGGTCTGGCCGCGCTGATAGGCTTGCCGAATGCGGGTCCGGTGGCCGCGCAGCTTAAGACCGTGGCCCGCGCGCTGGCACTGGCGGGACTGGCGCTCTTTTTGGCGGGGGTGTTCTCCTTGCTGCAGGCCAGGCTTGCGGCGCGGGCCTGGACCGCGGCCGTGGTGGCCTTCGTGGCGCTGGATCTGCTCTTTGCCGGATATGGGCTTACCCCGGGTGCTCCCCCGGCGCTGTACCGCCAACCGTCTAGCACGGCCGCTGCGTTGGCCCCGCACCTGGACGGTCATCGCCTGTTCTACTATCCGGTCGAGGAGCAGGTGGTGAAGTTCAAGCGGTTGCTGTCCTTTGAAGTCTTTGGCACCCCGGCGCAGGCCTTTGCCACCCGGGCGGCGCAGCTGCCCAACGTGGCGGCCATGGATGGCCTGGCCAGCGCCAACAATTTTGACCCGCTGGTCAGCGCCCGTTATGCCGGGCTGCTGGAGGCGGTGGAGGCCACCCAGTCGCCGGCGCTGCTGCGGCTGATGAACGTGGCCGTGCTCGCCAGCAGGGCGCCGCGCAGTTGGCTCGTGTTGGCCGAGGCGCCCGAGGTGGGTGTTCACTTCTATCAAGTGCCCGGCACGAGTGAGCGCGCCTGGGTGGTGCACGCGGCGCGTCTGGCGGATGACGCGGCCGCGGCGCTTGACCTCATTGCCGCGCCGGCGTTCGACCCCGCCACTACCGTAGTGCTGGAGGCCGCTGAGACGCAACTGTCGCCGCCGGAGAGCGACGGTCCCGATGGCGCCGAGACCGTGTCTTGGACCGGCACCTTTAACACCATGACCGTCCACGCCACCTTGAGCCAGCCCGGCTGGGTGGTGCTGGCCGACACGCACTATCCGGGTTGGGTGGTGCGCGTTGATGGCCAGCCCGCGCCGCTCCTGCACGCCAACTATGCCTTTCGCGCGGTGGCCGTGGCCGCCGGCGAGCACACGTTAGAGTTCGAGTATCGTCCGCGGCTGTTTCAGGTTGGTCTATGGCTCAGCCTAGCCAGTTTGGCGGTTTTGACGGCTGCCGCCATCTTCTCCTTCTGGCGTCGCGCCGCCGAGGCCAATGCCTAGCGCACCCGCGGCCGAACTCGCGCAGCCCACGGCCGTGGCCCGGTGGCGGGCCTGGCTTTCGCCCAGCCTGGTGGTGGCTGTGGTCCTGCTTGTCTATTTGGGCTTGACCCTGGCGCGGGCCGGCGGCGATCCCATGACCTTTGTTGAGTTGGGCGAGGGCTTTGTGGCCGGCGCGCCGGTCGGCGAGCCTGGCTACGACGGCCAGTTTGCCTACTGGATCGCGCTCGACCCCCGACCTGCGGTGGCCGGACCGCACCTGGACGTGCCTGCCTATCGCTACCAGCGGGTGCTGTACCCGTGGCTGGCGTGGCTCTTGGCGTTGGGCCAGCCCGCCTTGGTCCCGTGGACCCTCGTCGCTATCAACTTTGCCGCGCAGGTGGCAACCGTCTGGCTGGTCGAACGCTGGCTCGCCGCCCACGGCCGCAATCGTTGGGTTGCGCTGGTCGTGGGCCTCTGGGCGGGCCTGGTGATGGCGGTGCGGCTCGACCTGACCGAGCCGCTGTGCTTTGCGCTGGTGATGGCGGCGCTGCACGCCCAGCGCCAGGAACGGATGGGCCTGGCAGCCCTGGCGCTGGCGCTGGCGATCCTGAGCAAGGAAATCGCGCTGCTCTTTCTCATTGCGCTGGCGGCCTCGGCCGCGCTCAACCAGCGCTGGAGGGACCTGTGGGTTCTGAGCCTGGCCGCGGTGCCTTTCCTGGTGCTGCAACTATTGCTGGTGCGCTGGTTTGGCGCGCCCGGGCTGGTGACGGGCGGCTACCTGGCCACACCACTGGAGTGGATTCCGTACAATGGGCTGTGGCGTGTCGCCGCCGTGAGCGTGCCGGCCTTTTTGCTGCTGCTGTTCATCTTTGGGCCGATGGTGATGCTGCCTAGCGTATGGGGCATCCTGACCGCGCTGCGGCGTCTCTGGGCGCGTGACTTCGCGCCGGCGGTGCTGGTGCTGGGGGCCAATGCCGGTTTCATCGCCCTGACGCCGTTTGCCACATTTCGCGAGCCGCTGGGGCTTATTCGGCTGGCCACGGGTCTGGTATTGGCGACCGTGCTGTATGCCGCTCACACCGGATCGCGCCGGGTGCTCAACTATTCCTTTCTGTGGCTGGCGGCGCTGGCGCTGGCGGTTAGGGAATGATGAACCATTTCGTCCGTCGCGCGGTCGCGGGCAAAGCTATCGCGGGTGCAACCCGCTCCCACGTTGCAAGTACGGGTGTTTCATTCGTTGCTCGTGTCTAATAGACTGTCGCGCGCAGCGGATCGCGCGCAGCGGATCGTCGGTCGTCGGGTGTTATGCGGCGGCTCGCGCAAGCTCGCCCCCAGGCTGCAATACGCCCCCGTCCTCGCGCCAGCGCGCATTCAAGCCCAAAATGTGGGACAATCGGCCTCACCGACTGAACCAAATACCGCCCCTCGCGGTAACTACTTCCGGCGCGTACGGGTAATTCCGCTGTCGCGGCAAGCTGGAGCTAGGAGCCTTTAGTGGAGAACACTCTCGAATCAGTACACGGCCGGGTCAAGGCCATCGCCGACCGGATCACCGCCAACGTCAATAAGGTCATCGTGGGCAAGTCGGCCGAAGTGCAGTTGACCGTGGTAGGCCTGCTGTGCCAGGGCCACCTGCTCATCGAAGACGTGCCCGGCGTCGGCAAGACCATGCTGGCCAAGGCCATCGCGCGCTCGATCGGCACCAGCTTTAGCCGCATCCAATTCACCCCCGACATGCTGCCCAGCGACGTCACTGGCGTATCCATCTTCAATCAGCAGACGCGCCAGTTCGAGTTCCGTCCTGGGCCGATCATGGCCCAAATCGTGCTGGCCGACGAGATCAACCGCGCCACGCCCAAGACCCAGGCCGCTATGCTCGAAGCCATGGAAGAGAAGCAGGTCACGGTCGACGGCGTCACGCACGTGCTGCCGGCGCCCTTCATGGTGCTGGCCACCCAGAACCCCATCGAATATGAAGGCACCTTTCCGCTGCCCGAGGCCCAGCTCGACCGCTTCCTGCTGCGGCTGTCCTTGGGCTATCCCTCCATCGCCAGCGAGATTGACGTGCTGGAGCGCCAGCAGTTCGCTCACCCAATCGAAAAACTGGAGAAGGTGGTCAGCGTGGAGGAGCTGCGCGCGGCCCAGGCCGACGTGCGCAAGGTCTACGCCGATCCGGCCATCAAGAGCTACCTGGTGGAGCTGGTGACCCAGACGCGCAAGCACCCCGATGTGTACCTGGGGGCCAGCCCGCGCGGCAGCCTGGCCCTGTATCGCTCGGCGCAGGCGCGGGCCTCGCTCAACGGCCGCGACTACATCATCCCCGACGACATCAAGGCCCTGGCCGAAAACGCCCTCTCGCACCGCATCATCATCGGCCCGGCCGCGCGCATCAAGGACGTGACCGCGCGCACCGTGGTCCGCGACATTCTCAGCTCCCTCCCGGTGCCGGGCGGCAGCATGCTGCGGCGGTCCTAGGCGCCATGCTCTCGCGCCGCATCATCGTCATCGGCTTACTGCTGGCCAGCCTGGCCGGCGCGCTCGTCACCGGCCGCGACCTCTTCTACAACCTGGTCTACCTATGGCTGGCCATCATCGTGATTGCTGCCCTGTGGACCTGGACCGCCATCAACCACATTCGCATCGGGCGGCACACGCGCGCCCTGCGGGCCCAGGTGGGCCGCCCGCTGGAAGAGCGCCTGTCGGTGCGCAACACCAGCAATGTGCCCAAGCTGTGGCTGGAAGTGCGCGACCACTCGGACTTGCCCGGGCACTCGGCCAGCCTGGTAGTGGACTCGCTCGGCCCCATGCGCGAGCGTGTGTGGGTGGCCCGCACCATCTGCCGCGAGCGCGGGCGCTTCCGCCTGGGGCCACTCACCCTCACCTCCGGCGACCCGTTTGGCCTGTTCCAGGTCACCCGGCCGGTGCCGCAGACCACTCACATCGTGGTGTATCCGCTGACAGTGGACTTGCCCGACTTTTCGCTGCCGCTGGGTCCCATGCCCGGCGGCGATGCGCTGCGGCGCCGCACCCACTACGTGACGGCCAATGCGTCCGGCGTGCGCGACTATGCCCCTGGCGACTCATTTAACCGCATCCACTGGGCCTCCACCGCGCGCCGCGATCGCCTGATCGTCAAGGAGTTCGAGCTCGATCCGCTCTCTGACACCTGGCTGTTCCTGGACGGTGATCGTGACGTGCAGGCCGCGCTGCCCACGCCGGAGCCCGAGACGTTGGTGGTGCAGGGCTTGTGGCCCACCACGCACGAAAAGACGCAAGTGGCGCCGAACACCGAGGAGTATGGGGTGACGGTGACGGCCTCGTTGGCGCAGTATTTTGCGCGGCGCGACCGCACCGTGGGCCTGGTGACCTACGGCCGAACGCGCGAGGTGGTGCAGCCCGACCGCGGCGAGCGCCAACTGACCAAGATCCTCGAGACCCTGGCCGTGTTCCGCGCACAGGGGCGCGTGCGGCTGGCCGATTCGCTGGCGCTGGAATCGCAGCAGCTCCCGCGCTGGTCCACGCTGATCCTGGTGACCGCCGCGTGGGATGTGGGATGGGTGCTGAGCGCGCAGTCGCTCAAGCGGCACGGCCTGCGGGTGGTGGCGGTCGTGCTCGACCAGGCCAGCTTTGGCGGCGACCACAGCGCCACCGCCGCGGTCGAGGCCTTGTGGAGCGGCGGCATCCCGGCCTTCCGTATCAAGAACGGCGATGACTTGGTCAGCGCGCTGTCGTATGGCTCCTGGCAGGCCCAGCGCTTTTCGATCGGCGCCGAGCCGGCCATCGGTTAGGGTGCAGCTCCCGCTGCCTTCATTTTCAAAGATAAGAGTTGATCTCTACGGCGGCGCTGTCTGCGGCTCCTGCTCGTGCGCCGGCACTGTCGCTGCGCCGGCGCGCGGGTTCGTCAGGCCCAGCGCCAGCACCGCCGCGGCCAGCGTCCCCACGGCCGCCGTGGCAAACAACACCGGATATGACGTGCGCTGCAGCAAGAACCCGCCCAGGACGGGCAGCACAATCAGCACGCCCGAGAGCGTGTTGGTCAGGCCCATATACGTCGGCCGCTGCCCCGGCGGCGCGATCTCCAGCACGAAGTTGAGGAACCCCAGCATCATGCTGCCCTCGTAAATGCCCAGCAGCACGTACAGCAGCGGATAGACCACGCCGACGGACGCGCCAAAGACGCCCAGGTGACACAGCAGCGCCAGCACCGGCGCCAGGAAATGCGCCCACGTCACCACCTGCACCACCCGCTGCGAGCCATGGCGGTCGGCCACCAGCCCCAGCAGCAGACCCGCCACGGCCGTGCCCACCGTGGCCGCGCCGGCGAACAGGCCAATGGCCGCCGGCGGCAGCCCCAGCCAGTCGGTGGCGTACACCACGTAAAAACTCGTCGCCAGTGAACCGATGCCGCTCAAGAGCCGCACCAGGGTGATGCGGTTGAAGCGCCGGTCCGTGCGCCACAGCCGCCCCAACTGCGGCACGTATTCGCGCAGGCTGGGGCGCTTGGCCGGCACGGCTTCGGGCGCCTCTACGATCAGGGCGCAGGCCACCGTGGACACGGCAAAGCCCACCGAGGCCAGCCCAAAGATGATGGCGTAGTTCATGGGGAAGCCGGGACCGGCCGGCCCCAGGAGCCGCTGGATGAGCGCGCCCGCGCCCACCGCCACCAGGCCGGTGATGACCTGCCCCAGGCCAATCAGGCGGCCGCGCTTCTGGGGCGGCATGGCCTTGCCGAACATATCCAGCCAGGCCAGGGCCACGACCGCATCGGTGGACATGAAGATGACGATGGCGATGAGAAAAAGCGCCAGGGTCAGCTCCGGATAGCGGGCGCCGCCCGCCAACAGCCACACCACAAATAAGGGAAACGCCGGGCGGCCGATGAGCTGCCCGATAATCATGGTCGGATACTTGCGCGGCTTGCTGCTCAGATAGCGCGCGGCAAAGATCTGCGGCAGCAGCCAGCCGCCGGCCCACACCGACGACACCGCGCCGATGAGCATCTTGTTGTCGGTCAGCTCGGCCGCAAAGGCGGGCAGGGTGGTCGTGGTATTGGCGAAGATCAGCCCAATGCCAAAACCCAGGTAGTCGCCAATAAAGGCGATCCAGTTGCGGCGCCAGTGTTTCTGAATGAGGGTGGAGGGATGGTCCAAGCGGGCCTCGGCGAGACGAAGAGTGAGAGCAAGCGAGAGATGAAAGTAAAGAAAGAAGGCTTGTGCGGGCGTTATTATAGCGGTGAACGAGACGCGCGGCGTGAGGCGCGCGTGTATAATGCACCGCATGCTCCGGCAATATCGCAATCTGCTGCGTGCGTGCGCGGCCCTCATCGTGCTCGGCGGCCTGCTCCTGGCACCGCCCGGGCCGGTATGGGCCTGCTCGTGCGTCATGCCCTCGCCGCCCGCTGTCGCCGCGGGTGATGCCGCGGCAGTGTTCAGCGGCACTGTCACCTCCATCGTCGACCGCGGCAGTTTCAACTTTCTCGACGAGGTGCGCACCTGGTTCGGCCTACCGCACCAATCGCCGGGCGGCGACTCGCGCCAGGTGACGCTGACGGTGGCGGACTCGTGGAAAGGCGTGACCGAGACCCCGGTGACCATCGGCACCGGCTACGGCGACGCCGACTGCGGTTTTTCGTTCAACGTGGGCGGGCAGTACCTGGTCTATGCCTATGACAACCAGGGCCGCCTGGCCACCAATATGTGCCTGCGCACCGCCGAGCTGTCACAGGTCCCGGCCGATCTAACGTATCTGCAGACCTTGCCAACGCTCACGGTGACACCGGCCGCTTCCGCTCTGCCCGGCTTGTGCCTGGGCGGCGCGCTCGGGTTGGTGGTCCTGCTGGCCCTGGCCGGCGGCGCGGGCTGGGCGTGGCGCCGCCGTGTTCGCTCATCCCGGCCGGCCTGATCGGAAAACTGTTTGAAGACGACCTCTCGCTTCTACATGGCGCTGGCGGTCTTTACCGCCGGTATGACCACGCTGGCGGTGGAGCTGGCGGCCGCGCGGCTGTTGGGCAGTGTCTTTGGCACCAGCAACCTGGTGTGGGCCAACATCATCGGCCTGATCCTGCTCTACCTCGCCGCCGGCTACTTCATTGGCGGGCGCTGGGCTGACCGTTCGCCGCACCCGCGCACCTTCTTTATCCTGCTCACCTGGGCGGCTTTTACCGCTGGCCTGGTGCCGCTCGTGGCCCGGCCCGTGCTCCAGTTTGCGGCCCAGGCCGTGGCGAACTTCGACGCCGCCGTCATGGGCGGTTCGTTCTTTTCAGTCCTCATCTTATTTTCGGTGCCCGTCACCCTGCTGGGCTGCGTCTCGCCCTTTGCCATTCGCCTGAGCCTGACCGACTCGCGCTACGCCGGCCAGGTGGCGGGGCAGCAGTATGCCATCTCCACGCTGGGTTCGCTGGTCGGCACCTTCCTGCCCACGCTGTGGCTTATCCCCGCCATCGGCACCATGCGCACCTTCTTGCTCTTCGCGGGGCTGCTGATGGCCGTGGCGCTCGTGGGCCTGTGGGGCGTGGACCGGCGGCGGGCCTTGCTCTCGCTGTGGATGCCGCTGGTGCTGGCCGGCTTGGCCGCGCTCGTGCTGTCGGGACCGTTCAAGCCGGTGACCAATGCCGGCGACACCCTGCTGACAGAGCGCGAGTCAGAGTACAACTTCATCCAGGTGGTGGAAAGCGGCGGCACGCGCTATCTGCTGCTCAATGAGGGGCAGGGCATCCACTCCATGTACAACCCGGATCGGCCCGCCACCTTCGGCACCTGGGACTACTTTCTGGCCGGGCCGTTTTTCAACGCGCCGGGCCAGCGCGTCCAGGACGTCAAGAGCCTGGCGCTGGTGGGCCTGGCCGCCGGCACCATTGCCAAGCAGTACACCCAGGTCTACGGCGCCATACCCATCGACGGCATCGAGATCGACCCCGGCATCGTGGCTGTGGGGCGCGAGTACTTTGACATGAACGAGCCCAACCTGAACGTCATCATCCAGGATGGGCGCTGGGCGCTGGCACACTCCGAGAGACAGTACTCCGTGATCGGCGTCGATGCCTATCGCCTGCCGTACATCCCCTGGCACTTGACCACGCGTGAGTTCTTTCAAGAAGCGCGCGACCACTTGACGGACGATGGCGTGCTGGTTATCAACGTGGGCCGCACCCACGCAGACCGGCGGCTGATTGACGCCATGGTCGGCACGCTCCAAAGCGTCTTCCCCTCGGTGTACGTGGTGGATGTGCCCAATTCGTTTAACAGCATCCTGTATGCCACGGTGCAGCCCACGCTGGCCGGCAACCTGGCGGACAACCTGGCGCAGATGGGCGAGGCGACTGTGCCCCTGCTGCGCGAAGCCACGGCGATGGCGGTGGCCAATCTGCAGCCCACGCCCGACTCGGCCGTCGTGTTTACGGATGACTTGGCCCCGGTGGAGCAGTTGACCAACTCGATCGTCATTCGCTTTATTTTAGGCGGCAGTATTTATCAGCTTGATACGCAGTAGGGCAGGGCGTTTTCAGGCCGGATTGATCCGGGGTTTGGGAGCCACTATCGCCAAGGTCGAAAGCCTGTACTGCGCCAACTGCGGCGCGCCCTTGCGCCAGAAGCTGGGCCAAACACTGGCCGCCTGCGCTTACTGCCTATGCTTTACCATAGCCGCATACGTCGCCCCAGGAGGCCTTCCATGCTCGATCTCGACTTTGACATCAGCGACAGCGACCTGCGTAAGATTCTGAAGAATTCTCAAGTCATCGCCATGGTGGGCGCGTCCGACGACCACTACTATTCCAGCTATCAAGTCCTGCAGTACCTCCTGCATATGGGCTACACGGTCTACCCGTGAACTCCAACATCGATGACGTGGACGGGGTAAAGAGCTATCCGTCCCTGGCCGAGGTGCCCGAGCCGATTGATATCGTG
>CAYUYN010000003.1:17841-18920 GCA_964449185.1 uncultured Anaerolineales bacterium
CGGGGTAAAGAGCTATCCGTCCCTGGCCGAGGTGCCCGAGCCGATTGATATCGTGGACGTGTTTCGCAACCCCATTTATCTGCCCGAGGTCGTCGACCAGGCCATCGCTGCCAAGGCCAAGACGCTGTGGTCCCAGCTCGACGTCGTGTCGTCCGACCAGGCCCCCGAGCAAAAGGCCATCGCCGCTGGTCTGCGCGTGATTTCAAACCTGTGCATCCGCACCGAGCACGAGCGGCTCAAGATCCCGCCGAAACCCACCGCCGAGCGCGACTAAGCACCGCTCGGCCCGCCAACCTCCATGTTTAGTTTCCTCAAGAAGAAGTCCGGCAAGCTGCTGGTCATTGGTCTCGACTGTGCGCCGCCCGAGCTGGTTTTTGACCAATGGCGGGCCGAGCTGCCGCATCTCGACCGCCTCATGCGCCGGGGGGTGTATGGCCCGCTGCGCAGCTGCACGCCCTGCATAACAGTGCCCGCCTGGAGCGTCATGACCTCCAGCAAGGACCCCGGCACGCTCGGCATCTACGGCTTTCGCAACCGCGCCGACTACAGCTACCAGGGCCTGTCCATTGCCACTGGCGAAGCGGTCAAGGAGCCGCGCGTCTGGGAGATCTTGGGTCAAGCCGGCAAGCGCGTGGTGACTATCGGCGTGCCCGGCACGTATCCGCCGCGGCCGGTCAATGGCGCGCAGATCGCCTGCTTCCTCACGCCACGCACCGTGCGCGTGGATGAAAACGGTCGCGGCGTGGCGCAGCCCTTTACCTTCCCGCCCGAGCTGGCCGCCCAAGTCAACGCTTGGGCCGGGGGCGAGTACTTGGTGGATATCAAGGACTTCCGCACCAACGACAAGGATTTCCTGCTGCGCCAGATCTACGCCATGACGCGCCAGCACTTCACCGTGGTGCGGCAGATGCTGGCCCACCAGCCGTGGGACTTCTTCATGTTTGTGGAGATGGGCACCGACCGGCTGCAGCATGGCTTCTGGAAGTATCACGACCCAGCGCACGTCAAGTTTGAGCCGGGCAGCCCCTACCAGCACGCCATCCGCGACTACTACCGTTATCTCGACGGCGAGATCGGCG
>CAYUYN010000003.1:19020-20810 GCA_964449185.1 uncultured Anaerolineales bacterium
TGGCCGGGCGCGAACCGCAGGGGGTGATCCCGGCCGGCCAGTACGAACAGGCGCGCGACGAGCTGGCCGAGAAGATCCGCGGGCTGCGCGGACCGAAGGGCGAGGACTTGGGCCACGTGGTCTTCAAGCCGCAGGACATCTACCGCCGTGTCAACCGCATCGCGCCCGACCTGATCGTATATTGGGGCGACTTGCTGTGGCGCTCGGTCGGCAGCCTGGGCCACCCGGCCGTATGGACTCTGGAGAACGACACCGGTCCCGACGATGCCAACCACGCGCAGAATGGCCTCTTCATCTACAGCGACCCGCGCCGCAACTTGGGCGGTCAGGCGCGCGCCGGCCTCGAAATCATGGATGTCGCGCCCACAGTCCTCCAGTATTTTGGCTTACCGATCCCCGTGGACATGCAGGGGAAAGTTATTCCACTCTAGCGCACGGGCTGTCAGACCAGTTATCGCTCATTCCACGGAAAACTCCAGCGTCCGGTCCAGCTTCCCGTTCAAGTACAAATCCACCCTGTAGTTCCCCGCCGGCCACGGGCTGTCGTTCGTCAGGTCAAACGTCAACCGGCCGCTCCCGGTCGTGAGTTCGGTTTCATCGATGGTGGTATCAAAATCGACATCGTCTACATCGATGGCGGTCCACGCGGCCTTTACCTCCGTGGCGTCGGAGGCGTTGGCCAGTTCCACGATTAGATAGAACGTTTCATCGGGGGAAAACACCGTCACCGGCTCCGTGCCATCCGGGTCGCGCGCCATAAAAGCGTCCGCCACATTCGCCGTGCTGGCGCTGAACCCACAGGCCATGCCGGCCAGGACCAATGCCAACGCCGCTACGCCACTGCGCATTTTGCATCTCATCATTGTCTTGTCCTTTTCGCTGAACCGCTGGTGATGTTCTGCGGGTGCATTTCTCATTTTTGGCCGCGCCTCGGCTGCCAGGCCACTAACGGAATACGCAATGCGCGCGCCCGGGCCACCCACGGGAGAGGCACCCTGTTCTGCCAATACGCAAGAATTATATCACCCAAGGTGCTATAATCCCGCTGCCCTCACCTTCTATTTGGAGACTGAATGCGTACCATGCCCGCCTGGCTTGTCCTGACTTGCCGCATACTCCTGACCGTGCTCATCCCACTGGTCCTGGTGCTCACCAACGTTCGGCTCCTGCTCACGCCCATCTTCCCCGCCATCGAGTATCGTCTGCCCGGTTTCCCCAACGATTTCTACGGGTTCACCCAGGCGGACCGCCTCAAGTGGTCTGAAATCGCCATCAACTACCTGCTTAACAACGAAGGCATCGGCTACCTCGGCGATCTGCGCTTCCCCAACGGCCAGACCGCGCCGCCGGAGTCGTGCCAATACTATCTCGACGGCGACTGCAACCGCCTCTACAACGACCGCGAGCTCAAGCATATGGTCGACGTCAAGCTTGTGACGCGCTGGGCGCTCAACGTCTGGGTGATCAGCCTTGTTCTGGTCTTGGGGGCGGTGGCACTGCTCTACTATGTGCGCGAGCTGGCGGCCTTGCGGGCGGGGTTGGTGGGCGGCGCGGTCGTGACGCTGGTCCTCTTGCTCAGCCTCGTGGCCTACCTGTTGATCAGCTTCAACACTTTCTTCACGCAGTTTCACCTGGTGTTCTTTGAGGGGAACACGTGGATCTTCCTCTGGTCTGACACCCTGATCCGGCTGTTCCCGGTGCGCTTCTGGCAGGACGCCTTTATCTTTGTGGGCGGCGCTGCCATTCTTGAGGCGGCCGCCATCGCGCTGTGGGCGTGGTATCGCTTGCGA
>CAYUYN010000003.1:20910-45489 GCA_964449185.1 uncultured Anaerolineales bacterium
GTGCCAGGGGTATCGTTGTCGTTGCTGGACAGCGCGAACCCAAAGTGGTTGCCGCCCGCCGGCGTCAGGTTGAGCACCGACCACGGGATGGCGGCCTCCAAGAAGTAGCCCGTGGCGTCACCGCCGGTCGACACGACCACGCCCGCGGGCCGGCCCCGGTTCGCGCTCGGGAACCACAGGAAGGCGTCGGGCGTGGTCTTGTTGGCCCCCGGCGTCAGGCCCAGCTGGTAGTCATCCCCATTCAGCTCGGTGCTGTCAAAGTCCCCGCTCAAATCCGCATCGAGCAGCAGCTCCAGGCTATCGCCCCGAAAAATCGTCTCGCCCGCTTGGGTCTGCACGTGCACATCGTCCACGAGCCTGACCGCCAGGTATAGAGTGGTGTTGTCCCAGCCCAAGGCAAAGTCGGCGCTCTGGTCGTTGACCCCGGTCCAGTTTTCAGGCCGGTAAGCGGCCGTGTTGATGGTAAAGGGCAGGGCCGGCCACTCGCCGAGATTGCCGTCGAGGGTGGGCGGCGCGGCCAGCCGCGGCGCGTGGAAGCTCTGGCCCGGGCGGGACAACGTGTGGGTGGTGGTGACCACGATCTGTGTCGTCAGGGGCTGCGCGCCGCCGGGACCCACGCCGACCAACGTACTGGGGTCGACCTTTAGCTTCCACTCGCTCAGGTACGTTCCTGGCGCGGCCGGCGCGGTGAAGTTAACGGAGATGTCGGCGGTGACGCCGGGTGGAATATCCGCTGGGATCGGCACGCTCTCGGGCGCGCCCAGCCGCGTGCCGCCGGCGAAGACCAGCGAGCGCAGCGCGTCTCCCGGCCGGCCCCAGGTGCAGGTGCCGTCGTTGCGCACGCGCCAGGTTTTCACGAAGGCCGTTCCCGGGGTGAAAACGGTGTTGAGGGGCACGGTCACGTCGGCCACCAGGCTGGCCTGATAGGTGCAGGGCCCGTCCGTTGGCCCGCCGCTGACAGGCAGGAACTGGTAATCCCACCCAAAGCTGATATCGAGCTGGCTATGGCCGGGCGCGACGGTCACGGTCTGGCTGAGCAGGCCGTCGGCCACGCCGGGATACGTCCAGTTGCCGGGGAGCAGCAGCGAGAGGTTAGGCTCGGCGAAGGGATCGACCGACACGCAAAAGGTGCCGGCCTGGAGGGCGTTGAACACGTAGGACGGTCCCGTCGCGGCGGTGGAGCTTTCGGCCAGGCCGGTCGAGGGGCAGGTGCCCGCCCCGAGCTGGACCACAACGCCGCCGAGCGCCGGCTCGGTGCCCTCGCGCAAGCCATTGGCACGGTAGCCGCCAAATGGGGCGGTCACGCACCCGGGCGGCGGGGTGGTGGGCGTGCCCACGGGACCAGGGTCACACAGGTCGTGCCAAACCCAGCCGCCAATGGCGCCCAATGCAGGACTGGTCGCGGTCGCGCCGCCCGCGGGAGGGGTGGCCGTGGGCGCCAGGCCAATGGGCGTCGGCGAGGCCAAGGTGGGCACGGCCACGGTGATCAGCGGGACGTTGGTGGGCGTGCTCGTTGGCGGAACGGGCGTGCCGCCCATCCGGCAGGCCAGCGCCGCCAGCAGCCAGCAGCCGATTGAGGCCGTGAGGCGAGGCTTGAACATGTGAGTCAGTCGTCCGCCTTGTCCGTAGAGACGCCGCAGCGCGGCGTCTCATGTTAGGTGTCGCAACTGCCTCCAGAGCATCTCTACGCCCCGTACCGCTCCAGCCGCAGGGCGTGGCCGAGCGCCAGCGGCATCACATCCGTGGCCGGGAAGCGGCCTAGCCCGCCGGTGGCGCAGGCGCGCTCGCCAAACTCGCTGGCGAAGTCGGCCATGTGTGTGGCCGGCGCCCACAACAGCAGCGGCACCGGGTGCCACGAGTGCGCTTTGAGCTTGGCCGGGGTGGAGTGATCGCCGGTGATGATCAGCACGTCCGGGTTCAGGGCCAGCAGGGCCGGGAGGGCGGCGTCGACTTCTTCGATCACCTTCACCTTGCCCGGGAAGTCGCCATCCTCGCCGCGCGAGTCGGTCGGCTTGACGTGAATGAAGAAGAAGTCGTAGTCGTTCCAGATCTTGCGCACGTGGGCAAACTCGTCGGCGGGTTTGTCGCCGGCGAACTGCTGCACGTCCATGCCCACCAGTTGCGACACGCCCTTGTACATGGGATACACCGCCACACAGGCGGCGCGCAGCTTGTAGATGTCCAGGAACTTGGGCAGGTTGGGGTCGCCGGAGAAGCCGCGCAGAGTGAGGCCGTTGGCGTGCGGCTCATCCTTCAGCACCTTGCGGGCGCGGGCGATCCACTCGTTCACCAAGTCGGCCGTGCGCTCGGCGGCGGGGGTGCGCGCCAGCGCGGGCAGGGGCGGGTAGCCCGTGCGTTGCGGGTCGGTCTCTTCCACCAGGGGCGAGAGGCCCTCGCCCCGGAAGACGACCACGAAGCGGTACTCCTTCACATGGCGCACTTCCACCGCGACGTCGGGGATCTTGATCTGCGCCAGCCGGTCGACGATGGGCTTGGCCAGCTCCGAGCTGATACGCCCGGCGCGCCGGTCGCTGATCTTGCCTTCGGCGTCGAGGGTGCAGAAGTTGCCGCGGGCGGTCACGTCCCGCGGGCCAACCGGCACGCCGATGCCAAAAGCCTCCAGCACGCCGCGGCCGATGTCGTATTGAATGGGGTCGTAGCCGAACAGCCCCAGATGCGCCGGGCCAGACCCCGGCGAGACGCCTTGCGCCACGGGCACGGTTTGGCCCAGGGTGCCTTCCCGCGCCAACAGGTTCATGTTCGGCCGGTTGGCTGTTTCCAGCTCCGTCAGCCCGTTCTGGTTCATGGGCAGCCCGCCCAGGCCATCCATAATCAGGAGCACGATCTTGGTGTTCGCGGCCACGCTCAGCCGCTTCATGAGCTCCAAGCTTGCCATGCAGCCTCCGTAAGAGTGAGGGTGAGAGAACGACTTGCAGCTTGATTATAAACCCAAAGCGCGGAGACCTTCTTGCGAACAATGCCTTTACCGCCGCATTTATCTCTGTTATCATCGCTATCGGGTCGAACACCAATCGGATATGCGGAAACCTCCGTCAGGCTGGTCTTCATTGCGTGCGTGGCTGCGCTGGCTGGTGCCGGGCCTCGGCGTCAAACGCTGGCTGGGACTGCTGTTGGTGGGCGCCGGGGTGGCCGGCCTGGGCCTGGCCTATCTGCTGGTGGACATAGCCACGGCGCCGCCTGGCATGCTGAGCCTGCGCGCCCTGACCCACCTGGGCCTGACCGTCACTTTGGGTCTGGCCGGCCTGGCGCTCATGCTGGCGGCTTTTGCCCAGATCCAACGGACCTTGCTCGCGCCGTTTCTGCAGCCGGGCCAAGACCTGGCCGGTGCCGTTAGCGACCATCGGCGGCGGGGGCGCGGGCCGCATGTGGTGGCCATTGGCGGGGGCACCGGCCTGGCCACCCTGCTGCGCGGGCTGAAGACGCACTCATCCAACCTCACCGCCATTGTCACGGTCGCCGACGATGGCGGCTCGTCGGGGCGCCTGCGGCGCTCGCTGGGCGTGCTGCCGCCCGGAGACTTCCGCAACTGCATCGCGGCCCTGGCCGATGACGAGTCGCTGACCACCCAGCTCTTTCAGTACCGGTTTGGGAATGACCAGGATCTCGGCGGTCATTCCTTCGGCAATTTGTTTATCACCGCCATGGCCGAGGTGACCGGCAGCTTTGAACGGGCCCTGGTCGAAGCCAGCCGGGTACTGGCGATCCAGGGGCAGGTGCTGCCGTCCACCCTGCAGGATGTCACCCTGGTAGGAGAGTTGGAAGTCACAGGCGAGCAGATCAACCGCGTCGAAGGCGAGTCAGCCATCCCGCTGGCCGCAGGCGCCATCCGCCGTGTCTACCTGCAGCCCGACCACGTTTCGGCCTACCCAGCAGCCATTCGCGCGCTATTGGACGCGGACCTGATTGTGCTGGGGCCGGGCAGCCTGTACACCAGCCTGCTGCCTAATTTGCTGGTGGGCGACCTGGCGCAGGCCATTGCCGCCAGCCGCGCACTGAAGGTCTACGTGTGCAACACGGCCACCCAGCCGGGCGAGACCGGGGGCTATTCGGTCTTGGACCACGTGCAGGCGATTGAGCGCCATACTCAGCCGGGCCTGTTTCCCACGGTGTTGGCCAACACGCGCCAGGAAGGCCGCCTGCTGCCGGCCCTCACCTGGGTGCCCTTGGACCCCCCGGTCAACGGGCAGCGGCGCCTGGTGGGCGCCGACCTGATCGACGTCGAGCGCCCCTGGCGCCACGACTCGACCAAGCTGGCGGCGGCCCTGATGCTGCTGTTGAGCCAGGCCGAGGCGCAGGCCTCCGAGCCCGGGCGACACACGCAGTAACCATTCGCGATAAGGAGAACGACACATGGCAACCAAGATCGGCATCAATGGCTTTGGGCGCATCGGCCGGCAGGTCCTGCGCTGCATCAACGAACGCCACCCGGACGCCCTGCAGGTGGTGGCCGTCAACGACCTGTTCGACGCGGCCACCAACGCCCACCTGTTCAAGTACGACTCCAACTACGGCCGCTACCCCGGCACCGTGGAAGTGCAGGACGGCAACCTGGTGGTGGATGGCGAGGTCATCCAGGTGACCGCCGAGCGCGACCCGGCCGCCATCAAGTGGAAGGCCATGGGCGTTGACGTCGTGATCGAGGCCACCGGCCTGTTCACGGATGCCACCAAGGCCAAGGCCCACATCGAGTCGGGCGGCGCCAAAAAGGTCATCATCTCCGCGCCGGCCAAGAACGAAGACCTGACCATCGTGCTCGGCGTCAACGACGACAAGTACGATCCCGCCAAGCACAACGTCGTCTCCAATGCCTCCTGCACCACCAACGGCCTGGCGCCGGTGGCCAAGGTGCTCAATGACAAGTTTGGCATCGAGAAGGGCCTGCTCACCACGGTGCACGCCTACACCAACTCGCAGAAGCTGCAGGACGTGGGCGCGAAGGACATGCGCGATGCGCGCGCGGCGGCCGAGAACATCGTGCCGTCCGAGACCGGCGCGGCCCGCGCCGTGGGTCTGGTGATCCCCGAGCTCAAGGGCAAGTTTGGCGGCATGGCCTTCCGCGTGCCCACGCCCACCGTCTCGGTCATCGACTTCACCGCCATCCTCAACCGCGAAGTCAGCAAGGATGAAATTCGCTCCGCCATGGTCGAGTACGCCGCGGGCCGCGGCAAGGGCGTGCTGCAGGTGACCGATGAGCCCCTGGTGTCGTCGGACATGAAGGGCAGCGACTACTCCACCATCTTCAGCTCCATCGACACGCTGGTGTTGGGCAACATGGTGAAAGTCGTGGCCTGGTACGACAACGAGTGGGGCTATGCTTGCCGCGTGGCCGACCTGGCCCTGATGATCGGCAGCAAGTTGTAGCCCGATCGGCGCGTCATGAACAAGAAAACCATTCGCGACATCCTGCCCCGGCACCGGCACCTGCTGGTGCGCGTGGACTTCAACGTCCCTCTCAAGGATGGCAAGGTGGTGGATGATACCCGCATCCGCGCCGCGCTGCCGACCATCAGGTTCCTGGTGGCCGCCGCCGGCGAGGTCGTCCTGTGCTCGCACCTGGGGCGGCCCAAGGGCGGCCCAGACCCGAAGTACTCGCTCAAACCCGCCGCCGAGCGGCTGAGCGAGCTGCTGGGGCAGCCGGTGCCCCTGGTGGCCGACTGTGTGGGCCCCGTGGCCGAGGCCGCGTCTGCCGCCATGCTGCCGGGCCAGGTGATCCTGCTCGAGAATGTGCGCTTCTACCCGGAAGAAGAGAAGAACGACAAAGCCTTCGCCCAGCGCCTGTCGGTGCTGGCCGACATCTATGTGAACGATGCCTTTGGGTCCGCGCATCGCGCGCATGCCTCCACCGAAGGCGTGGCCCACCTGCTGCCCGGGGTGGCCGGCTTCCTGATGGAAAAGGAAATCGAGTACCTGAGCCAGGCGGTCGAGAACCCGCCGCACCCCTACGTGGCCATCCTGGGCGGCGCCAAGATTTCCGACAAGATTGGCGTCATCCAGAGCCTGCTCACCAAGGCCGACCGCGTGCTCATCGGCGGCGGCATGGCCAACACCTTCCTCAAGGCGCAGGGTGTTGAGGTGGGCGACTCGCTGGTGGAGGATGCCAGCCTGGACACCGCCCGCGAGCTGCTGGCCTCCGCCGGCGACAAGTTGGTGCTGCCGGTGGATGTGGCCCTGGGCGACAAGTTCGACGCCGGGGCGCGGAAGCGCGTGGCGCCCGCCAGCGAGGGCGTGCCGGCCGGCTGGCGCATCCTGGATATCGGCCCCGACAGCGTGGCAGCCTTTGGAGCGGCCCTGGAAGGGGCGGCGCTAATCGTCTGGAACGGGCCGATGGGCGTGTTCGAGTTCCCGCAGTTCGCCGAGGGCACCCGGGCCGTGGCCCAGTTGCTGGCCGACAGCCAGGCCGTGACCATCATCGGCGGCGGTGAGTCGGTGGCGGCGGTCGAACAGGCCGGCCTGGCCGAACGAATGAGCCACATCTCCACGGGCGGGGGCGCCAGCCTGGAGATGCTGGAAGGCAAGGTTCTGCCCGGCGTGGCCGCGCTCCAGGACAAGTAGCCCCCTGGATGGCGCGCACCCGCCACTTGATCCGTGTTAGCCCTCGCGCGACCGTGCCGCGGGGCTTAACACGGATTTTTCAGTTCTGCAATTTTGGAGTAGCATACGGGCCGCATCCTCTGCACAGGGGTGGAGCAGCGACGTGAGCTTTTCAGTTGGCACCACGGTAGGCGCCTATAGCCTGGTGGACGTGCTGGGCGAAGGCCGCCTGACCACGGTCTACCAGGCCTATCACGCGCGCCTGGAGCGTTGGGTAGCGGTCAAAGTCCTGCGGGCCGACGCCGGGCAGGATTTGGCCGTCAGCCAGGGCTTTTTGGATGCCGCCCGGCGAGCGGCGCGCCTGGAACACCCCAACATCGTGCAGGTATACGACGTCGCCGAGCACGAAGGCAGCCTGTACCTGGTGATGAAATATGTGGCGGGCGAGTCGCTGCGCACGCGTCTGCGCCGCGGCACCCTGAGCCTGGAGGAGGCCTCGCGCGTGGCGGGCGCGGTGGGCGCGGCGCTGCACCACGCCCATGCGCTGGGGCAGGCGCATGGCGCCCTCAAGCCGTCCAACATCCTGCTGGCGCAGGAGGGCGGCGTCTACCTGTGCGATTTTGGCGCCGGGCGGCTGATGAGCCTGGAGGCCGCCGGGTCTCAGGACTACCTCAGCCCCGAGCAAACCCGGCACCAAGGTTTTGAGTCGGCCATCAGTGATCAATATGTGCTGGGCGTGGTCTTGTTTGAGGCGCTGACCGGCGTTCTGCCCTTTGGGCCCGGCGGGGCGCACCACCATGCGCGCCAACCGCTCAGCCAGGCGCCGGCGCCCAGCGTGCTCAATCCCGCCCTGAGTCCCGTGGTGGACGACGTGCTGCGGCGGTCCCTGTCCCACGATCCGGCCGAGCGCTTTCCCGATGTGCCGGTGCTGGTGCAGGCCTTCCAGCGCGCCACCGCGCCGCCCCGGCCGGCCACCGCCCCCATTCGCATGCCGCCCGGGGGCGGCTGGCCCATGGAGGGCACCGAGCCGCTGCCGCCTACTATGGCACTGCCCGCCCGCGGCCCGGGTGCGCAGACACCGGCCTTCAGCGACATGGCCAAGCAGCCGCGCGGACCGGCCGTGCGCATCATGCTCACTATACCCGGGGGGCATATGTTCCAGCTCGACGGCCAGAATTCGTACCTCCTCGGCCGCTCCGATCCGCAGCGCTCGTTCCGGCCGGATGTGGACTTGGCCGATTGGCGCGGGCTCGAGCTGGGCGTGTCTCGGCAGCATGGCCGCCTGCACCTGGAAGACGGGCGCTTGTTCTACACCGATCTTAAAAGCGCCAATGGCAGCAGCGTCAACGGGGCGCGGCTGTACACCGAGATCCCCATGCAGCTCCAAGACGGCGACGAGGTGGGCGTCGGCAAAATGAACCTGCGCGTGTACTTTGCCATCTAAGCGGGCGCGCGGTTTGGAAACCCAGCCATGTCGCTAACCATTGGTGAGACCCTCGGCGCCTACCGCATCGTCGAACAGCTAGGCCAGGGGGGCATGGCCACGGTCTTCAAGGCCTACCACGCCGCGCTCGACCGCTACGTGGCCATCAAGGTCCTGCACCCGGCGTTCAAAGAAGACTCCAACTTCCAGGCCCGCTTCCAGCGCGAGGCGCGCGTGGTGGCGCGCCTGGAGCACCCCCACATCGTCCCGGTATACGACTACGCTGAGCACAAAGGCGCGCCCTACCTGGTGATGAAGTTCATCGAGGGCGAAACCCTCAAGGGCCGGCTGCTGCGCGGCCCCGTGATGGCCCTGGAAGTCGTGCGCTATGTGGAGGCGCTGGGGTCGGCCTTGGACTACGCCCACCGCCAGGGCATTTTGCATCGCGACATCAAGCCGTCCAACGTGATGTTGGCCGGCGACGGCACCATCTACCTGGCCGACTTCGGGCTGGCCCGCATTGCCATGGCCGGCGAGAGCACCCTCTCGACCGACTCGATGTTGGGCACGCCCCAATACATGAGCCCGGAGCAGGGGCGCGGCCTCAAGGACTTGGACGCCGGGACTGACCTCTACTCGCTGGGTGTGGTCATCTATGAGCTGTTAGTCGGCCAGGCGCCCTTTCACGCCGACACGCCCTTCGCCGTCATCCACGACCATATCTACACCCCGCTGCCCCTGCCGCGCGCCATCAACCCCAATGTGCCCGAGACCGTCGAGGCCGTGCTGCTCAAGGCCCTGTCTAAGGAACGGTCCGACCGCTACGCCACGGCGCAGGAGCTGGTAACCGCCTTCCGCGAGGCGATGGCGCCCACGCTCAGCACACCGGTCATCGCGCCCGCCCGTACCCCGCCGGCTGACCCCACCGCCGTGACGCCCGCCGTACCGACGGTGGTAGGCTCCGTCACGCCGGTGCCGGCCGCCGATACCGTAGCGGCACCCGAGCGTGCGGCGCCCACCGTGGCCCATGCCGCGCCGGCCGCGCCAGCCACGCTGGCCGTGCCGGTCACGCCGGCTGCCACGCCAGGGTTTCGCCCGGCGTGGTGGCAAATCCTTCTGGGCGCGGGTGTGGCCGTGTTGGTGTGCCTGGGCGCCGCCGCGGTTGTCAGGCGCGAAGCGCAAACAAACAACGCGGCCCAACCCACCCAGACCACCGGGAACACGGCGGCGGCCCCCATGGCGGGCGGGCTGGATGCCGCCGCCCTGCTGGCGGACGGACAGGAAGCCCTGGCGGCCGGCCACCTGGACGAGGCCCTGACGCACCTGGACAGCGCCGTGGCGCTTGAGCCTGAGAATACCGCCGTGATGCTCCGCGCCGGCGACGCGCTGCTGCTGCACGGGCACGCCCTGGGCGCGCTGGAGCGCTACTATGTGCCGGCCAGCGTGCTGGAGCAGGCCACGCCCACCGATCAGGCGGCTGTACTTCAGGCGCACGTGTCCTTGGCCTTCTACGTGCTCGCCGCCGATGAGACGACCGGTGACTTTCTCGCCCAGCAAGCGGCCAACAATCCCGACCAGTCGATGCCGGCGCTGGCCCTGCACCGCTATCATATCTTTTTTGATGAGGGCGCGGGCGTGGAGGCCGGTCTGAAGACCGTGCTGGACGACAACCCCAACCACGTGGGCGCCCTGCTGGTGCTGGGCGATTACTACTTGAGCCGGGGGCAAGAATTGCAAGCCACTCGCTTCTATCAGCGTTCGCGCGATGTGCCCCGCCCGGGCAATCGCGCCGCGCTGGATTGGGGTGAGCAGGAGGCACGCTGCAACCTGGATAACCTGCGCCGCCTGCGGGCGGCGGCAACTTTGGAGGCTACATGCGCAGACCCATTGTCGCTGCTAACTGGAAAATGAATAAGACGGTCGACGAGGCCATCGACCTGACTCGCGCGATGGTGGCGGCCCTGGTGCCGTACCCCCGCGTGGAGCGCGTGTTGTGCCCGCCCGCCGTGTCGCTGGTGGCGGTGCGGCCGCTGCTGGCCGGCACCGGCCTGGGCCTGGGCGCGCAGAACATGCATTGGGAGAAGTCCGGCGCCTATACCGGCGAGCTCTCCGCGGCCATGCTGGTGGGCCTGTGCGAGTACGTCATCCTGGGCCACTCGGAGCGCCGCCAGTATTTCTGTGAGACCGATGAGATCGTCAACAAGAAGGTCAAGGCCGCGCTGGCCGCCGGGCTGACTCCGATCATCTGCGTCGGCGAGAACCTGGAAGAGAATGAGCGCGGCGCCACGGCGCAAGTTGTGTCCGGCCAGACCCGCGCCGCCTATGCTGGCGTGTCGGCCGAGGATGCGCTAAAGACCGTCATCGCCTACGAGCCGGTGTGGGCCATTGGCACCGGCAAGGCTGCCACGGCCGCCGGCGCCAACGCCGTCATCGGCCTGAACATCCGCGGCGCCCTGGCCGACCTGTACCCAGGTGAGGTCGCCGACGCCGTGCGCGTGCAGTACGGCGGCTCGGTCAACGGCGCCAACGCCGCCGAGTACTTCAGCCAGCCCGACATCGACGGGGCGCTCGTGGGCGGCGCCAGCCTCAAGCCGGCCGAGTTCGCGGCAATCGTCAAGGCCGCCGCCAGCTAAGTACACCGATTGGCGAGGAGCTTGGCGATGCCATCGCTAAGCTCTCCTTGCCAATGTCCCCTGCTGCCTGACGCATGCCGCTTATTACCACCTGGGTCTGGCTGCTCCTCGCGCTCGTCCCCCTCATCCTGCTGGAGCGCTGGATTCACCGTCACCTGCAGGGGCTGTGGCTGCTGCTCCTGCGCGATGCCGACATGGCGCTGGTGATGTATTCGCTGATGATGCTGCCGGGGGTGCTGCTGCACGAGGGCAGCCACTGGATTGCAGCGACGCTGCTCGGCGTCAGGGCGGGGCGCTTTTCGGTCATCCCCAAGCGGCTGCCCAACGGCAACTTGCGCCTGGGCTACGTGGAAACCGAGTCCGCCGACGTGGTGCGTGAGTCGCTCATTGGCGCGGCTCCGCTGATCTTTGGCGTGGCCGCCATTGTGTTTATGGGTTACTCGCGGTTGGGGGTGGGGCCAGTGGGTGAGACCCTGGCGCGGGGCGATCTGCTGGGCGCGTTGGCGGCGGCGCAGGCCATGATCGAACGGCCCGATTTTTGGCTGTGGGTCTATCTGCTCTTCACCGTGGCCAATTCCATGCTGCCCTCAGCCTCCGACCGCCGCGCCTGGGGGCCGGTGGCCGTGGGCATCGCGGCGCTCACCGGGCTGATGTTCTACGCGGGCCTCGGCCCGACCCTGGTGGACAGTTTCGGGGGCGTTCTGGAGGCGGCCACGCGGGTGGTTGCGGCCGGTTTCACCCTGACCGTCGGTCTCAACGTGTTGATTGTGCCGCTGTTGTGGGGAGTAGAGTGGGCGGTGACGCGGCTGACGGGGATGAAGGTGAACTACTAATCTTTCGTTTGTCTCCGGCTGAGTGCCACGAGCACCGCCACCACCAGCACCCCCAGCACGCCCAGCGCCACCAGCTTGTAGACGCGCGGCAAGACCAGCACCAGCGCCCCAAAGATGCCGCAAAAGGCCCAATAGGCCAGCACAATCTGCCGCTGTGACAGGCCCAGATCCATCAGCCGGAAGTGCAGGTGGCCGCGGTCGCCCTGGAACGGTGACCGGCCGCGCCGCCAGCGGTCGATGATCTGGTAGCCCGTATCCGCAATCGGGATGACCATGATCAGCAGGGCCGTCATCACCCGGGCCGGCGCCAGGATGGACAGCGTGGCCAGCGCAAAGCCCAGGGTCATGGCCCCCGCTGAGCCAAGGAAGACCCGCGCCGGGTTGAAGTTGAAGACCAGGAAGCCCACACAGGCGCCGCACAGTGCCAGCGAGTACAGGGCAATCTCGTACTGCTGTAGGCTGACCGAATGGACGGCGAAGAGTGCCGCGGCGATGGCGCCGACCCCCGCGGCCAAACCATCCAGCCCATCCAGAAAGTTTACGGTGTTCATCATGCCGACGACCCACAGCACGGTCAGCGGGTAGGTGATGTACCAGCCAAACGTCGTCGGCACAATATTGAACGGCAGGTGTACGATCTGGATCCACACGGTGAAAGCGATGGCGATGGCGGCCGCCACCATCTGCGCCACGAATTGCGGCCAGGCTTTGAGCTCATAACGGTCGTCGAACAAACCCACGACGAAGACAAAGGCCGTGCCCAACAGCACGCCCGCGATCGGCCGCAGGTGTTCGGCCTTGACATAGCCGGCCAGGTACAGCCCCAGGGCGGTCATGAAGAACCCGGCAAACAGGCCCACCCCGCCGATGCGGGTGATCGGCCCGGTGTGCTTCCGCCGACCACCGGGCAGGTCCACCAGGCCAAGCCGCACGCCCACGCGCCGTGCCAAGGGCGTGGCGGCCAGGGCGATGGCCAGGGCAATGACGAAGACGGCGATGTTGAGAAGGATGGAAGGCATGCGGAATGGGTTGCGTGACCTTATCCCGTCCCAAACTGCCGATCCCCCGCGTCACCCAGGCCGGGCACGATGTAGCCGATGTCATTGAGGTGGCTGTCCACCGCGCCGACGTGGATGGGCACATCCGGGTGGTCGGTCTGGAGCCGGGAGATGCCCTCGGGCGCGGCGATGAGGCCGATGTACTTGATGTGGTTGACACCCCACTGCTTGAGCAGGTTGCAGGTGGCCGAGGCCGAGCCGCCCGTGGCCAGCATCGGATCCAGGATCAGGCAGACCTGCACGCGCGGTTCCACCGGCTTGTTGGCGTAGTACTGCATGGGTTCCAGGGTGCGCTCGTCGCGCTTGAGACCGATGTGCCAGACCTCGGCGCTGGGGATCATTTCCCAGATGCCCTCCACCATGCCCAGGCCGGCGCGCAGCACCGGCACCAGGCCGATGCCCATCTTCAGCGCCCGCCCCTGCGTGGGTCCCATGGGCGTGGCCAGCACAATTGGCTCGGTGTCCAGGTCCGTCGTGGCTTCATACGCCAACAGGATCGCCAGCTCGCGCACCAGCTCGCGGAACTTCTTGGGCTTGGTCGCCACGTCGCGCAGCAGCGCCAGCTTGTGCGCCACGAGCGGATGCGGCGAGGGGAAGACGTTGTTGGCCATGAGCACTCCTTGAGGGTGACGGACAGCGTCGGGCCGGCGCTGAGGGGGTGTGGCGCTGAACTGGGTGAGCGCGAGGATTGTACCGAGAGAGATACGAAGGGGCAAGTGGGGCAAGTGGCGCAGTGCCGCGGGATTGCGCACAGAAGTATCGCGTTATTCGGTATAATCGTGCCATGACCGACCCAACCGAACGAGAGGTTTCACCCTACCGCCGGCCCGACGACCAGGTGGACCATGCCCTGCGCCCGCGTCTGCTGACCGATCTGCTGGGCCAGGACCGCGTCAAAGAGAACCTCTCCATCCTCATCAATGCCAGTAAGCAGCGCGGCGAAGCCTTGGACCATGTGCTGTTTTATGGCCCTCCGGGCCTTGGGAAAACCACGCTCGCCCACGTCATCGCCAACGAGATGGGCGTCAACATCAAGGTCACCGCCGGGCCCGTCATCGAGCGCGCTGGCGACCTGGCGGCTATTCTGACGAACCTGCGCGCGGGCGATATCCTCTTTATCGACGAAGTGCACCGCCTGGGCCGCACGGTCGAAGAGGTGCTGTACCCGGCCATGGAGGACTTTGCCCTGGACATCATGATTGGCAAAGGTCCCAGCGCCCGCAGCATCCGGCTGCAACTGCCGCGCTTTACGGTCATCGGCGCCACGACGCGCCTGGCGCTGCTCTCGGCGCCGCTGCGCGCCCGCTTTGGCGCGGTCTATCGGCTGGATTTTTACGACCTGCCGGCCATGGAGGCCATCGTCGCGCGCGCGGCCAAGATGCTGCAAGTGGACTCCGACGAGGCCGGCACGCGCGAGATTGCCCGCCGCGCGCGCGGCACGCCGCGCGTGGCCCTGCGGCTGCTCAAGCGTGTGCGCGACTTTGCCCAGGTGCGCGCCAACGGCCGCATCAACCTGGAAGTGGCCCAGGCCGGGCTGGAACTGCTCGAGGTGGATGGCCTCGGCCTGGACAGCCTCGACCGGCAGGTGCTGCGCACCGTGATTGAGAAATACAACGGCGGCCCGGTAGGTCTGGAGACCATTGCCGCTTCCATCAGCGAAGAGTCCGACACCATCATGGACGTCGTGGAGCCGTATCTGCTGCAATTGGGTTTCTTGGACCGGACACCGCGCGGTCGCATCGTCACGCGCGGGGCTTACGAGCACCTGAACTTGCCCTACCATGGGCCAGAGCAGCAGCCCCGCCTGGTATAGTCCGGTGAGATGGTAAGGGCGAGTGATGGACACAAGCGCGCTGGGTAAGTGGATCGTTATCATTGGGTTGGTAGTGATTGGGCTGGGCGGCCTGGTCTGGCTCGCCGGTCGCCTGGGCTTGCCCCTCGGGAACCTGCCGGGCGACTTCACCTTCCGGCGGGGTGGAACTTCGATCATGCTCTCTTGCGGCACCTCGATCATCTTGAGCATCCTGCTCACGATCGCCCTCAACGTCGTCCTGCGCTTTATTTCGCGGCGATAACGGCGTGATTTGCCTGCCTTGAAGACTGCCGATTTCGACTACGACCTGCCGCCCGAGCTCATCGCCCAGCATCCGGTCGAACCGCGCGACTCGGCGCGGCTGGTGGTGCTGAACCGCACCGGCGGCGCCGTGGCGCACGCGCGCTTCAACGAGCTGCCCAGCTACTTGCGCCCGGGCGACTTGCTGATCTTCAATGACACGCGGGTCATCCCGGCCCGGCTGCCGGCGCGCAAGGCCGGCACGGGCGGGCGCGCCGAGCTGCTGTTGCTCAAGCGCCGCGCCCCGCTGACGTGGGAAGTGCTGGTGGGCGGCCACGGCCTGACCGTGGCCAGCGTGCTGGAAATTGAAGGTGCCCCGAACGTGCGCGCTGTCGTCATCGAGATGCTCGATGGCCCACGCCGCATCGTGCAGTTCTCCGAGCCCATCACGCCCGTGCTCGAGCGCGTCGGACAAATGCCCCTGCCGCCCTACATCCACGCCGAGCTCACCGACCGTGAACGCTATCAGACCGTGTACGCGCGCGTGCCCGGCTCGGCCGCGGCGCCCACGGCCGGGCTGCACTTTACCCCGGCCCTGTTCGAGCGGCTGCGGGCCGCCGGGGTGCAGACCGACTACGTCACCCTGCACGTCGGCCTCGATACGTTTCAGCCGGTGCGCGAGGCTGACGCGGTCGAGCACCATATTCACGGCGAGTGGTGCGAGCTCCGGCCCGAGACCGCCGAGCGCATCAACGCCGCCAAATGCGAGCGGCGGCGCGTGATCGCGGTGGGCACCACCTCGTTGCGCACGCTGGAGAGTGCGCCCCGCGGCGCGCTGGATGGCGCCACCGTCTCGCCGCACGTTGGCGCCACGGAGCTGTACATCCTGCCGGGCCATCAGTTCCGCGTGGTGGACGGCCTCATCACCAATTTTCACCTGCCGCGCTCGACCTTGCTCATGTTGGTGGCGGCCTTTGCCGGCCGCGAGCGCATCCTGGACGCCTACGCCACCGCCCGGCGCGAGGGCTACCGCTTCTACTCCTTTGGCGATGCCATGTTGATCGCCTAGCCCGCCCAGGCTACGACCGTGTCTGGCATTGGCACCCTGCGCGAAACGGAGCTGCACGCGGCCCTCAAGGCCCTTTACACCGAGCCCGGTGACATGCTCGAGGCGCGCGTGGATGGCTATGTGATCGACCTGCTGCGGGGCGAGACCGCCATCGAATTCCAAACCCACAACTTTCACGCCATCCGTGGCAAGCTCCAGCGCCTGGTGGAGCGGCGCCCGGTGCGGCTGGTGCACCCGGTGGCGCTGGAGCGCTGGATCGTCCGGCAGGATGCTGACGGCCGGCCTTTGCCCGGCCGGCGCAAGTCTCCCCGGCGCGGCCATGCGGCCCACCTCTTCTTGGAGCTGGTGAGCCTACCCGCGCTATTGGCGCACCCGAATTTCTCGTTGGAGCTGCTGCTTATCCGCGAAGAAGAGGTCCGTGGTCCCCAGGCGCCGGTGCGCCGTGGGCGCTGGCGTCCCAAGGACTGGCACGTCGTTGGCCGGCGCCTGCTGGCGGTCACCGACCGTCTTCTGCTGACCTGCCCGGCCGACTGTCTGCGCTTCCTGCCGCCCGGCCTGCCGCAGCCCTTCACCAATCGCGAACTGGCGCGCTCTCTCGGCCAGCCCGCCCACATTGCCGAGAAGATGACCTACTGCCTGAGGCAGATGGGCGTGGTGGCGGAGGTGGGCCGCCGGGGCCGCGCGCTGGAACAGCGAGTCATTGGCTGCGACACATGAGCACCCCCGCCTCAACCCCCGTCACGCGCGCGCTGGAGGCGCTCAACATCCCGCACCGGCTGTTCCGGCACCCTGGTCCCGTCGCCACGCTCGAGCAAGCCGCCGCCGAGCGCGGCCAGCAGCCCGAGCAAGTCGTGCGCAGCATCGTCTTCCGCGTGGGCGAGGGCGAATACGTGATGGTGCTGGTCGCCGGGCGCCGCCAGGTTTCGTGGCGCGAGCTGCGGCGCTATTTGGGCCAGTCGCGCCTGACCACGGCCACTGAGGCAGAACTGTTGGCGTCCACCGGCTACGTCGTTGGCGCCGTGGCCCCGCTTGGCCTGCCCACGCCTATGCGCGTGCTGGTGGACGAGAGTGTCTTTGAGCCTGCCGAAGTCTCCCTCGGCTCTGGCGAACGCGGCGCGACCGTCATTCTGAGCACCACGGCGCTGCGACAGGCCCTGCCCGACGCCGAGACCGGGCGCTTTGCCGAGAGGTAGAGCGATTGCGCTGGACAATCAGAGACGCCGCGTCGCGCCGTCTAATGGAACGCCTCAATGACCGCCTTGCCCGAACAACTCGGTTGCCAATCTGCCTTCTACGACCTGCCAGGCCTCGGCCGCATGCACGTGGTCGTTGCCGGCCCAGAAGCCGGGCCGCCCGTCGTCCTTCTGCACGGCTTTCCTGACTTTTGGTACGGCTGGCGCAATCAGATCCCGGCGTTGGCGCAAGCGGGCTACCGCGTGCTTGCGCTCGACCAGCGCGGCTACAACCTTACGGCCAAGACGCGGCCTTACGACGTGCTCACGGTCGCGGGCGACGTCCTGCACCTTATCGACGCCGCCGGCTATGAGTGCGTACGGCTGGTGGGCCACGATTGGGGTGGGGCGGTCGCTTGGATGTTTGCGGCGCTGCACCCCGAGCGCCTGGAGCGGCTGGCCGTGCTCAACCTGCCGCACCTGCTCGCGGCCGTACGCACCTTTTCACGCGGCAACCTGCGCCAGTGGCTGCGGAGCTGGTACATGGGCTTCTTTCAGATTCCCCGGCTGCCGGAGGCCATGCTCCGCCGCAAGGATTTCTCCGCCACCAAGGCCGCGCTGCGCGCCTCCGCCCGGCCTGGCACGTTTTCAGACGAAGACCTGGATCGTTACGCGCGGGCCTGGTCGCAGCCTGGCGCCTTTGAAGCCATGCTGGGCTGGTACCGCGCCGTGTGGGTCACGCGCCGGCAAGTGCTGGCGCATACCGCGCGGTTGGAGCGCATCACCGTGCCGGCTCTGGTGCTGTGGGGTGAGCGCGACACCGCTCTGATCCCGGAATTTGCCGCCGCCAGCGGCCAATATTTGCAGGCTGGCCGGGTGATTACCCTGCTGGAGGCCACACACTGGCTGCATATGGAGTTTCCGGAAGTCGTGAATCAGCACTTGCTGGAGCATTTGGGGGGTGGGCAAGTGTGATTGGAATGTAAGGCAGCGGGGTGATCAAAACGCGGCGGGCTTTTCCGCCCCGTTTCGATCACCCCATTTCTCTCTCCCAAACACTGTTACAATTGTTTCACAATGTGAACCGGGACTTCACGATATGACCCGTAGCCAGCCCTACCCAGGCACGCAAACGGTCCGGCGCGCGGTGGCGCTCCTCAAGGCCTTCAGCGATGACCGGCCCGAGTGGGGCCTGTCTGACCTCGCGCGGGCGGTCGGGCTCAACAAAACCACGACCTACCGCCTGCTGATGGCCCTGGAAAATGAAGGGATGGTCACCCGTAGCCCGCAGAGCGAGGCCTACCGCCTCGGTCCGGCGGCCATTACCCTGGGCGGGCGGGCCCTGCGTGCCAACGGCCTGCGCGCTGCCGCCCACGCCGAGCTGGTGGCGCTGGCCCAGGCCACCAACGAGACCGCCACCCTTGAAGTCTTGGCCGAAAACCAGGTCTTGATCCTGGACGAGGTCTTCGGCTCGCACGTCCTGGGCAACACCCAATCCCTGGGCACACGCTGGCCGGCCCACGCCACCTCCACCGGCAAGGTCTTGCTGGCGCACCTGCCTGAGGCGCAGCGCGAGGCCATCCTGGCCGCTGGTTTGCCGGCGCTGACTCCGCACACGCGCACCACGGCCGAGGCGCTGCGCGCGGAACTGGAACGCGTGCGCCAGGACGGCCATGCCACCGCGACCGAGGAATTGGAGGTCGGCTTCGTGGCGGTGGGCGCGCCCGTGCGCAACGTCACCCGCGAGGTGGTGGCCGCCATCAGCGTGGGCGGCCCCAGCGTGCGCCTCCCGGCCGAGCGTCTGCCCGCCGTCGTGGCCCAGGTGCGCGCCGCCGCCGAGCGCATCTCGCGCCGGCTCGGGTCTTAGAACCCACAACCTATTTGCGGCTGACAACGCGCCGCGCCGCTTGCTGGTAGTCAAGGAGTATTGCGATGGATGCCTATGATCTTCCGCAGGTCCTGGCGGAACGCGCGGACAGCCAGAAGCCCTACCTGGAGTTTCTGCGCACCACTTCGCTCAGCCTGGGCGTTTACGTGCTGCCGGCCGGCGGGGTGGACCCGCAGAAGCCGCACACCGAGGACGAAATTTATTACGTGATCAGTGGGATGGCCACCATGAGCGTGGCCGACGAGGAGCGGCTGATTGGTCCGGGCAGCACCGTCTTCGTCGCGGCCGGGGTCGAGCACCGTTTTCACGACATCACCAAGGACCTCACCCTGCTGGTGTTCTTCGCGCCGGCGGAGTACAGCCAGGCCGCGCCGTGACCGAGTTTTCCATTCGGCGCGCGACGCCGGCCGAGGCGCCGCTGATCACCGCTCACCGCCGCGCCATGTTCGCGGAAATGGCGCACACCGACCCGGCCCGGCTGGATGCGATGGAGGCCGCTTTCAGGCCATGGGTGGCCGAGCGCCTCGCGCGCGGCGAGTACTTGGGCTGGCTGGCCGAGGACCCGGCCGGGCAGGTGGTGGCGGGCGCGGGCCTGTGGATAATGGATTGGCCCCCGCACGCCTTGGGCGTGGAGCCGCGCCGCGGGAACATCCTCAACGTCTACGTCCTGCCGGAGCATCGGCGGCAGGGCCTGGCGCGCCGGCTAATGGACGTGGTGCTGGCCTGGTGCCGCGCCGATGGCCTGGAGGTGGTCATCCTGCACGCCAGCGATTGCGGGCGGCCGCTCTATGCGCAGTTGGGCTTTGCGCCCACCAACGAAATGCGCCGCGTGCTGACCCCAGGCGGACCGGGCTGAGATGCGCCTGGAGCGTGTGCGCGATTATGGCCTGATCTTTGCCGGCGCCCTGCTGCAGGCCCTGGCCATGGACCTGTTCCTGGTGCCGGGCCAGTTGGCCGCGGGCGGCCTGAGTGGTTTGGCCATCATCCTCAACCGCTACACCGGCTGGCCCATCGGGGTGATGATCACGCTCGGCAACCTCCCGCTCTTTGTTCTGGGCTGGCGCTTGCTGGGCGGCCGGCGCTTCATGGCCCGCACCGTGACCGCGGTGGTGCTGTACAGCGTGCTGCTGGATCTGCTGGTGTTCGTGCTGCCTACCACCGGCCTGACGGTCGATCCGGTGCTCAACTCGCTTTATGGCGGCGTCATTGGCGGTATCGGCATGGGGCTGGTATTTCGGGCCGGCGGCACCAGCGGCGGTACCGACATCCTGGCGCGTTTGCTGGGGCAGTGGCGCGGCATCCCGCTCAGCCAGAGCTACCTGCTCACCGATGCCCTGATCGTCCTGCTGGCCGGCCTGGCCTTTAGCTGGGAGCTGGCCTTGTATGCCCTGGTATCGCTCTATGTCTCGGGGTTGGCCGCCGAGCTGGCCACCGAAGGCTCGGCCGTCGTGCGTACCGCCACCATCATCTCATCCGACCCCGACGGCGTGGCGCGGCACATCATGGAAGACTTGCAGCGCGGGGTCACCATGTGGCCGGGGGTTGGTCTGTACTCCGGCGAGCCGCGCCGCATCTTGTTCTGCGCCGTCAGCCGCGCCGAGGTGGGCCAGCTTAAGGCCATCATTCGCGAGGTCGACCCGCGCGCCTTTGTTGTAATCGGACAGGCTCACGAAGCGCTGGGTGAGGGCTTCCGGCCACTCCAACCCTGACCGAGACAACACTCTAGATTGAAGCAGCCCATGCCTTTGAAGTTGCCCCTGCCGGCCCACCGCTACGTCGACGAGCACTGGGACGCCCACCTGGAACGCACCCGCGCGTTCCTGCGCCGGCCCAGCATCTCGGCGCAGAACGTGGGCCTGCGCGAAACCGCCGACTGTCTGCGCGGCTGGCTGGAGGAGCGGGGGGCGGAGGTGAGCTACCACGGCGATGAGATGCGGCCGATCATTTACGCCGAATGGAACGTGGGCGCGCCCCGCGCCCTGCTGGTCTATGGCATGTATGACGTGCAGCCGGTGGATGGCCAGCAGTGGACCACGCCGCCCTTTGCCGCGGAGATTTGGGACCACCCCAGCGGCGGCGAAAGCATCGTCGCCCGCGGCGCGTGCAACTCGAAAGGGCCGTTGATGGCCTGCCTGCACGCCATCGAGGCCCTACGCGCCACCAGCGGCTTGCCGGTCAACCTCAAGTGGACCATCGAGGGCGAGGAGGAGATCGGCAGCCACCATCTGCCCGCCTTCTATGCAGAGAATCGCGAGCGGCTGGCGGCGGACGCCGCCTACGAGCCCTTTTGGAGCCAGCGCAGTCTCGGCACGCCGCCCATGATCACGCTCGGCACCAAGGGTGTGATTGGCCTCGTGTTCACCTGTCGCGCGGGCGAATGGGGCGGCCCGTTGGCCGAGATCCATTCCAGCGTAGGCAATTGGGTGGCCAACCCGGCCTGGCGTCTCGTGCAGGCGCTTGGCACCCTGGTCGACCGCCATCAAAACTTGCTGGTGGAGGGGCTGCCATCGCTCGCCGAAGTGTCGCCGGATGATGAACGCCTGTTGGCGCGCCAGGCGGAGAGGTTTGCGCCCGAGCGGGTGCTGGCCGACCTGCGCACCGCTCGCTTCAAGCAAGACTTGCCCGCCTACGACTTGCTGCGCGAGCTGGCTTTTGCGCCCATGCTGAACATCAACGGTTTGCAGTCCGGGTACCTGGGCGAGGGCAGTCACACCATCCTGCCCACCCAGGCGCGCGCCCTGACGGACCTGCGCCTGCCGCCCGGCTTCGCCGTCGAGCCCACCATCGACGCCATCCGCACCCATCTGGCGCGGCGTGGCTTTGGCGACATCGAGATCTTTGTGGATTCGGGCTATCCCGCGGCGCGCACGCCCTTTGCGGCGCCGGTCATCCAGGCCCAAATCAAGGCCTACCGCGCGCACGGCTTCGAGCCTGACGTCCGCCCGGTGGAGGCCTCCGCCACGCCCTACTACCTCTTCACCGACGTGCTCGGCCTGAACTTCGCCTGGGGCGGCCTGGGCACCGCGGGCGGCAGCCACGGCCCGGACGAATGGTGCTCCGTCGCCGGGCTCAAGGCACTGGAGCAGTCGGTCATTACCTTTCTCACCACGTTCGCCGAGCACCCTCAATCCCAGAACAAATAGAGGGCGTAGGTGCGCAAGTGAAGCTCGCGCAGCTCATCGCCCGCAGCCCATCCAATGCCAATAGCGGGACTCTTAGCGCGTCGCGTCTTTCCCCCTACTTCAACACCATCAGCGGAAACCAAAACGCCGGCGGCGGTGGCGGGCCAATGACGGCCTGAGCCGGCAAGTCCACGGCGGCCTGGCCGGGATCATTGGTCGCCAGGTGTACGACGCCCATGGACGGCTGCGTCAGCCACGGCACGTAGCCAAAGCCCTTGAGGCCAATGTCCAGGTTCGCGCTGGCGCCCGGGGCCACCCTTACGTTGGTCGTGCCCACGCCCAGCCAGCCCGGCGCCGGGGGCTGGTTGTGCAATGTCCAGCGCCGGTTGGCCAAGTCCACTGGCGCCTTGTAGCAGGCCAGATTCTGGGCGCGGGTGGCGGTGTAGTAGGTGCCCATCGCCCAGCGCGCGGGCAGGTTGCCCATCTGGCCGTAGATAAAGTCCACGGCGCCGCGGGCGTGCAGCACGATCTGGAACGAATACGTCGGCCCGTCCGGGTCCGGCGTCGTGGTCCATGGCGGCACTTCCTCAAAGCTAATGACGAAGGTCTCCGCGTCCACCTGTGTGGTGCGCACCGCGCCGCCCATGCTGGGGTCCAGGTCGGCCCAAAAGGCCGCCAGCGTGCCGCGCGGCAAGCCGGCGTTGTTCAGGCACGCCGCAATCGGCGACGGTGAACTGGGCAGGCGTGTGCTGATCCAGCCGTTCGAGCTGAGATACACCTGCGAGACGATCTCGCCGTAGATGGGCAGGCTAAAGCCCAATTCGAGCGGCTCCGGGTAAACTTGATCATCCGCCAGCTCCAGCGGCAGCGTGGCGCTGACGTCATACAGGCCGGTGCCGCTTACCCCGCCGGCCTCGACCACCCATTCCAGGGTAGGCACGCTGGCCGTTACGCTGAGCGGTTGGGTGCCCTGGTTGTGGAGGGTGATGGTCTGGGTATAGCGCTCGCCAAAGGCCAGGCTGGCGCTGATGGGCGTGGCGGCGTCCAAGGCCAGGTGCGGCAGGTCGGGCATCAAGCTAAAGCCAGCGGTGGTGCCGACCGGAACGTCGAGCAGGGTGGTTTCGCTAAAATAGCCGGTGGCCGCCGCCGTCAACGTGTAGCTGCCATAGGGCAGGGTCACCGTGTACTGCCCGGCAGCGTCCGTTTGCAGGTTGGGCCCTGCGCCCACCTGCACGCGCCCATACACCGCGCCGCCGCTCCATACATCCGTCAGTTGGCCGGTCACCAGGGCCGTGTCGGCAGCCGGCTGCACTTCAAAGGTGATGGGCATGCTGGCCAGGCTGGTGTTGACCATCACCAGCAGCCGGGCGGTGTAAGTGCCGGGCTCGCTGACTTGGCGCGCATCCAGGGTGAGCGTCACTTGCCCCGTGCCGTTGGCGGGCAGCACGGCCGTGGCAGGCACGCTCAGCCAGGGCACGTCCACGCGCGCGGCCTGTACGGCCTGGCGTGCGTCGAGCCGGCCCCAACCATACACATTGTTGGGGATGGCGGTGGGAGATGGCCCACACTCGGGCGAGGTGCGCGGCTCGGCGCTGCTGGTCAAGGCCAGTTTAGTGGCGGCCAGGTCGCCCACCAGGGCCGGGTTGGCCGACCACAGCAGCGCCACCGTGCCCGCCACGTGCGGCGCAGCCATGGACGTGCCGCTGAGCGTGTATACGCCGCCGTCGGACCAGGTGGAGGGCACGCTCACGCCCGGGGCGCTGATCTCGGGCTTAATGCGGCTGTCGCTGGTCGGGCCGCGCGACGAAAAGTCGGCGATGAAGTCGCTAATATCCGTGGCCCCGACGGAGAAGGACGCGGCATACTGGCCCGGCGAGCCGCTGCTGCCGCAGCCAAAGATCGAGCCGTTGTTGCCGTTAGAAAAGACCGAGAAGATGCCGGAAGCGTTCCAGGCCTGGACGTAGCCGATGTACCAATCTTCCTCGCCGCTCTTGCCCCACGAGTTGTTGATGACGTGCGGCCGCAGATCGGGCCGGGGGTTGAGGCCCGCCAGGTTCGTGGGCGCCAGCAGCCACTGTGAGGCCGCAATCAAGGCCGTATCGAGACAAAAGATGCCCACACAGCCGCGCGCCGCGATCCAGCGCGCGTCGGGCGCCACGCCGAGCGCCGTATAACCGCCGGCCGCGCCGCCGACCATCGTGCCCATCGTGTGCGTGCCGTGCCCGGCTTGGTCGATCGGCGCGGGCTGCGCTGGCTCGCCGGCCGGGTCAAACCAGTTGTAGTTGTGGTCCACGCCGCCTGGGCTCCACCCGCGATACTTTTGCAGCAGCGCGGTGTGGGTGTAGGTCACGCCCGTGTCGATGTTGGCCACCACGATGCCGCTGCCGCGCACGCCCCAATCGGCCCAGGTGCTGGGCGCCAGGATCTGGCTGATGCCCCAGGCCGGGCCGTTCGCGTCTTCGGGTTCCCCCGGCAGGTCGGCGTCCATCTGGTGGATTTCGTTGGCGGCCACCAGGGCCACCTCCGGCTGGCCAGCCGCCCATTGGGCCAGGGCCAGGTCGCCCTGCACGGCCACGGCGTTGACAATCCAAAAGGATGTCGGCTGCAGACCCGCGGCATGCAGATCGGCCAGCAGCCCGGCCTGCGTCTTGGCCGCATGCTCGGTCAGGGTGTCCACCACGGCTGAGCCGCGTTTGTTCCAATCGGGGATTGAGGCCGCCGCGCTGAGGTCAGCCTGGTCGGCCAAATAGATCACCATCGCGGCGGTGGCGCCCGG